>JANXVW010000156.1 GCA_025351455.1 Betaproteobacteria bacterium
TCTATCGAAAAACCGGCCGGGAGAAGGCTGCAGAGCAGCTCGACGAGCGCGCGGCAGGCATCCGAGCCATCAAGCGATGAAACGAAATGTCGAACAAGGCGCTGTACCCGACTGCTGTGCTCCAAAGCAGCTGGTAAGCCAGATCGTTACGGAAGTTCCACAGTTACTCGCCAGTGCCCAGTTTCATCCTGTCCGGCGCGCCAAAACTTTTCCGGCTCCGATTTAACAAGCGTAGCACCAGCGTGACGATAATGGTGAACTTCGGCGTGTTCAGGAGAATGAGGGCGGGCCTATTCTCAGTTAAAATGCGTCTATAGCACCCCTGTTAATCCGCAGGTCCCTGGTTCGAGTCCAGGTCAGGGAGCCAGAACCTTCAAGCAACTATCCCACGCCGATCGAGGGTCTGGTTCGTTCTAGTCCCATGGCGCTGCGACCAGGAGGGACTCAAGTGGCGAAATCCCAATGAAGTCCCACCAGCGAATCGTGCTTGGTGCTGCCATCGTGCTGGTAGCGCTGTTCGTCGTTCCTTTCCTGCTGCCGCTCGGCCATTTCATTCCGCAAATCGAACGGATCGCTTCCGAGCAATTGAAGGCGCCGGTCAAGGTTGCTTCGCTGCGCCTGTTTTTCCTGCCGCTCCCGCACTTGACGGTAGAGGGCATCGCCGTCGGCCAGAAACCTTTCCTCGAAGTCGAGAGGACTGTCATAACGCCCCGGCTCACTTCGCTTTTCAGTACCCCGAGGGTCATCAGCGAAATCAGCATGCGCGGTGTCGTCATCGGCCAGCCGCTGATTGCCAAGGCGTCAGCATGGGCCGGCAAATCCGGCAGTACCGAACCCGCTCCGGTGCGTGTGGAACACATAGAGATCAGGGACGCCTTCGTCAACCTGAACGACTTCAAGCTGCGGCAGATCGATGTCGAGCTGGAACTGACCCCGGAGGGCGGGCTTGCCAGCGCCCGGGTGCATGCGGATCACGATCATGTAATGGCGACCCTGGTGCCGCGCGGCAAGAACTTCACCGTGGAAATAACGGCTCGCGACTGGAAACTGCCCGCCGGGCCGCCACTGTTGATGACCAGGCTTTCCGCTTCGGGCACGCTCAATCCGCAGCAGGGACTGGCGCTTCCGGCCATCGATGGCCGACTGTACAACGGCACCGCTGCGGGCAAGCTGGATATCGGCTGGGCGAACGAATGGACGATCGCCGGCAATCTCGATATTCGCGATGTGGAAATTCAACCCGTCGTGGCGCTGTTCACGAAAGATACGACGATCAGCGGCCGCTTGACGGCCAATCCTGTTGTCGACATGCGCGCGCCTTCGGCTGCCCAGCTCAGTGAAGCAGTGGATGTCGAATCGGACTTCAAGGTGGAGAAAGGCATCCTCTACAACATCGACTTGAGCAACGCGCCGAAGGCGTTGTTGAACAAGGATGCGCTCAAAGGCGGGCAGACGCGCTTCGACAATTTCACCGGCCATCTGAGTGTCGATCCCGCCGGCTATTACCTGAGCAAAGTCGAAATTACTTCAGGCGTGCTGACGGCGGATGCGGAGATATCGATCTCTTCGAAACAGGAACTCTCGGGACAGATCGACGTTGCGATCAAAGGGACTTCGGCACTGGTCAGCACACCACTAGCCTTATCCGGAACAGTACAGAATCCGTCCCTGTATCCGTCGAAGACGGCGCTTGCCGGCGCAGCCGCCGGCACGGCATTACTGGGTCCCGGCTTGTGGACCACAGTGGGGATGAAGGCGGCCCGCATGACCCAGAAATTCTTCGGCGGCAGACCGAAAAAGAAAAAGACCGAGCCGGCGAAAGTGGAGGCAACGCAGCAGGCCAGGGATCAGGCGGCCGCCGATGAGAAGAAGCAACCTGCGGCCGCGCACACCGGGCGCTAAAGCGAACTTTAGCCGATTACCTTCGCAATCGCCTCGGTGACGTGATCGATGTTGCGCGAATTCAATGCGGCCACGCAGATGCGTCCGGTATCGATTGCGTACACGGAAAATTCGTTGCGCAAGCGGTCCACGTCGCCTTTGGTCAGTCCGGAATAGGAAAACATGCCGCGCTGCCTGGTCACAAAGCCGAAATCCGACTTCGGCGACCGCGCACGCAGTTTATCCACCAACTGGCGGCGCATATCGCGGATGCGATCGCGCATCTGTCCGAGTTCCTTCTCCCACAACGCGCGCAACTCGGGACTGGTGAGCACGGTGGCAACGATCTGGCCGCCGTGAGTGGGCGGATTCGAATAATTGGTGCGCACGATGCGTTTCAACTGGCTCAGCACCCGGGCTGCTTCCTCACTGTCGCTTGTAACCACGCTCAACGCGCCGACGCGCTCCCCGTAGAGCGAGAACGATTTCGAGAAAGAATTCGAGACGAATACCGGACAACCTGCCTGGGCGAAGCGCCGCACGACTTCGCCGTCGGCGTCGATGCCGTCGCCGAATCCCTGATAGGCGATATCGACGAAGGGCATGAGGCCGCGGGAAACGACGACGTCGATTACCTCGGTCCATTGTGCAGCCGACAGGTCCACGCCGGTGGGATTGTGGCAGCAGGCGTGCAG
>JANXVW010000077.1 GCA_025351455.1 Betaproteobacteria bacterium
CGCCGAATTCAGTGGCGAGATAACCGGTAATGATCCCCGCGCCTGCAACTCCGACGTAACCGGAGAATTCGTTGAGACCGATGGTGAGTCCGCGCTGTTCAGGCCGGGTGATATCGAGCTTCGCAGTCTGGGTCATCGACCAAGTGAGTCCCTGGTTGATACCGAGCAGAACCGTTGCCGCCACAATCCAATTCCAGCTTGGCCCCCACAGCAGCATCGGCGGAATCGGTAACGCCACGATCCAGCCGAGCAGCAGCACCGCCTTGCGCCCGATGCGATCAGAGAGCCGGCCGGCTACGAAATTCATCACGCCTTTTACGAAACCGAACGCGACCACAAAAGCGCTGAGCAACATGAAGGAGTCGCGGGGGACACCGAACTCGCTCTCCGCGAGTGCCGGCACAACCGTGCGCATCATGCCGATGGTCAAACCCACCAGCAGCACTTGCAGCAATTGATGAGCGAACTGGTCGAGGTTATGGCGAATGCCGTGCAGGAGTTCGCCGGCGTGAGACATCACTGGACATCACTGGCTGGTTCGTGAGCGTCTTCAGCCGGCAATGTTGGCCGCGACAATCTGGTCCATGTTGGCGGGACGAACCGGAATCTCGCGCACCACGTACTCGATGAATTTTTCCCGGTCGTCGATGGCCAGGGCCGGATTCCAGCGCTTCTCGAAACCCAGAGTTGAGGACGGTTTGCCGGACAGACCGGCGCCGCAAACGCTCCCGGCCTGATGGCCGGGAAAGATTTCCAGCGTGTCGGGCAGAGTCATAATCCGATTACGCAACGTATCGAAGAGAATTCCGGCCATTTCACGCTCCCGCCCCGCGAGGTCCGGTCTGCCGACCGCGCCGACGAACAGCGTATCCCCGGTCAGGACAAACCAAGGCTCACCGCCGCGGCGCTTGTCGGTGACCACGAGCGACATACCGTCCGTCGTATGACCCGGGGTGTGCATGACATTGAGTATCGTATTGCCGACCTCGATGGTCTGGCCATCATGCAACGGCGTAAACGGGAACTTCACTGAACCCTTATTGCTCTCGTGCAGGCAGTAGGCTGCACCAGTCATCGCCGACAGTTTGCGCCCGCCCGAGTAGTGGTCGGCATGAATATGGGTGTCGATAACATAAGTGATTTCGGATTTGGCTTTGCTCGCCTGCTCGATAAACCATTCCTCATCTCCGGCTACCACGTCGACCGCAACCGCCTTGCCGAGTGTCCCGCATCCGAAGAAGTAGGAAAGTGAAGACTCTTTGGTGGCGAGTTGCTTGAAGAACATTTCTTTCTCCTAACCGCAGGGCGGATAATTGAAGCTGAACACAGCTAGCATGATGTCCTCCCCGAGAATGCTACTGCCCGATCGGCAACCCGCGCGCCCTCCATTCGGCCACACCGTCGTCCAGCTTGAAGATTCGCGGTTCATATCGCGTCTAATTATTGTGTCTATCGACGTCGGTCTTTTCCTACAGCCTCAAACGTCCGCGTTCACCGGCGCGCCGCTTGTCGGCGCCTCCGGTGCACCGCGCGCTTAGGCTTGGTCGGCTACTTCCTCACAACTATGTCAGCCTTCGTCTTTCCGACGATGTCAAACAATTCTTTCTGCTCGGCGGCGGGGACTTTGAACTTGTCTAGGGATTTCTTGAATTCTCCGGCCATTACTCCCCACTCCTTTTCGCTTATGTTCAGGTGGGCGTGAGAATCCTTCATCGCTTTCCCGGTGTACTTGCACGGGCCGCCAGTGGCCTCGCAAACGAGTTGTGACACCTGGAACTTGAGGTAGGGCGCGGGGGACCTTTTCCGCCCGGCATCGATTGCCGGATTTTTGTTCAGCGTTTTATTCACGACCAGCCGATTGATAAAGTCGTCAACTACCACCGTGATGCCGTTCAGGCCACCTACTCGTTCATAAAGGGACTTCTGATCTCCGGCCTGCTGCGCCATTGCGGCCGAGCCAATGGATGCGCCTAGCACGAGCGCCATAGAAACCACCGCTATCTTCAAGATTTTCACTTTGCCTCCTAAAGGAACAATGGGGGCCTTCCATTGTGCTCGGTGCTGCCATGGCCCCTGGGTATGGCAGCCTCACGTCATGTGTCCCGCGGGCCCAAGTGCTGTTTCGCGCAGCACGCCGCTTCCGGCCCGTCGGTACCAACACAGGGGCGAGCAGCATGGAGTGTCTCATTTCTTTGCCCATGGGAATTAAAAATGAACACAGCTATCATGATGTCTCCCCCGAGAATGCTATTGCTCGATCGGCAACCCGCGCGCCCGCCATTCGGCTACACCGTCGTCCAGCTTGAATGCCTGATACCCGCGCTTTTGCAGAAGCGCTACCGCATCTTTGGCCATCATGCAGAATGGGCCGCGGCAGTAAGCTACTACCGGTTTGTTCTTCGGCAACTCGGCTAGCCGCTTTTTCAGTTCGGTGAGCGGCAGTGACCTTGCGTAGGGAAGATGTCCTGCCGCGAATTCGTCTCCGGGACGTACATCAATGACAACAACCTCACCGCTGCGCGCTTGCTTGAGAATCGATTTGCGATCCACGCCGCGCAGATCATGGCCGTGTGTAACCATGGAGCTCAGTCCCATCTGCAAATCGACGAGGCGCTCTTCGGCCAGCCCCCGCAGGTTCACCCAGAGGTCGGCGACCCCCTGTTCGGCCAACCGATAGAAAACGTACTTACCCTCTTTGCGTGTGTCCACCAGCCTGGCCAAACGCAATTCCTTCAAATGCGCGCTGGCGAGCTTGACGCTGATGTCAGCCTGCTGCGAGAGCATTTCCACTGTTTTCTCGCTTTGACACAGCAGTTCGATGAGCTCCAGTCGTTTCGGACTCGCCATTGCTTTGCCGATCCGGCTGACCTGTTCATACAGAAGAGTTTTCAGTTCGCGCATACGGTTTAACAATCTAACGATTATTGGAATATAATTCAGATTCAATGAATATGTCAATGCGGTCATGTCGCCTTCGCCCTACCTGCTCACCATCCGTGTGCGGCGCTGACCCGCCAACACCAATTTGCTAAGGAGGAAACACCAATGACAATCCCGGTCACGTTCGACCCGAAAGAACTCGAGTCCAAGGTCAAGTCAATGTACCGAAGCGTCGCGGAAAATCCACACGGCGAGTTTCACTTCGAGATGGGCCGACTCATGGCCGAGCGCCTCGGCTACGCGCCTGCCGATCTCGATCGCATCCCGAAAGAGGCGATCGAGTCGTTCGCCGGTGTCGGCTACTATTTCCATCTTGCCGATCTCAAGGAAGGCGAAACCGCCCTCGATCTGGGTAGCGGTTCGGGCATGGACACGTTCATCGCGGCGCTGAAGGTGGGCCCGCGCGGGAAAGTCATCGGCATCGACATGACCGATGAACAGCGCGCCAAGGCGCAACGCCTGCGCGATCGCGATGGCTTCAAGAACGTGACGTACGTGAAAGGCTACATCGAGAATGTCCCGGCCCCTGCGGCGTCGATCGACGTCGTGATCAGCAATGGCGTGATCAATCTGGCGACTGACAAGAGCAAGGTCTTCAGCGAGGCGGCACGCCTGCTCAAATCCGGCGGCCGATTTGCGATCTCCGACATTGTCACCGAGGTTCAGCTACCCGAAACCATCGTTTGCAACTCGACGCTATGGGCCGCCTGCATTGGCGGAGCCGCACAGCAGGACAACTATCGCGACCAGATCGCAGCGGCCGGCATGAAGGTGGTCAAAGTCCAGGACAATCCGACCTACCAGTTCATCTCGGACAACGCGCGTGGCGCCAGCAAGAAATTCGGCGTAAAGAGCATCTCATTGCTGGCGGTGAAGCCGTAGTAACGGCCAGGGGGTCTACGCATTCGGGGGCCGCGGACCAGAAAACAAAGTGTTGTAGATGAGGGACGGAATGCAGAAATGCGTCGTGCTCACCAACGCTGCAACCAGGGCTAGCGGCACTCCCAAAGCGTAGCCAGCAAGATCTGAACCGGTGTAGAAGGCCCAGCCGGTAGCCAAGAGCCAAGCTGTGGCAATGGCACAGGCAAAGCGACGTTGCGGCCCTTGATGTGGCAATGGGCGGGTGCCAGTGAGATAGCGGGCACCATAGTTATAGAGAAGATCGAATGGGTGAAACGGCAACAACGCGCCGAACAATGCGGTCGCCGCCAATGCCCACAGGATAAATGGAGATTTCAGGGCGACGCCGATCGCCATGAAGACAGTGCAGAACGCCGGCGACCACCTTAGCCATGGGGCCAACTCATCAAGCGTGGCGTCATCGAGATTGCAGAAGCCCTGCGCTTCAAGCCGCTTTCGAGCGACAGCACCCACGGTCATATCAACACCCCTCTGAACTTGTCTAAACTTGATGCCCGATTCCTTGCGCCTAACAGCATTTATACGGACAGCAACGTACGCATATGAATTACTGTTGTCCTCAATTTGGAACGGTGGGACAAGCATCAAGAAGGCAAATGCGGCCAAGTAAGTAGTTGGCGCGATCCAGCGCAGCTTTACAACTGTCTGGTATGTTCATCCTCTCCTCCATGAAAGTGCCAAACGACCGAGTTGAACGGCGGACGGCGGAGCCGGAGGCATACGCCCAAGGGGATTCGAACCTTATGCGGGTGACTTTTTCTTGCCGCTCGTAGCCTAGCGCCGGGTCGGATCCACTTTCACTGCACCGGGAGAATTGTTCGAAGTCGCAAAAGCACCCTTCGGCCGGTGTCGACCCGTTGCTGCCTGTCGTGATCTGGAGAAGCAGACCTTCAACGTCGTAGCTCAGAGGCACCCGTTTTCGGGCGTCCCCCGGAGCGCAGTGTTACGTCGCTTGTGCTGCGAGCAGAATCTCGTCAATGCCTTCATCATCAATCTTGGTTCGGCATTTGGTCGGGCTTTCCGCCATGCATGTCTTGGGGATAGATTCCCATATTTTGCCGTGCATAACGTGCCCACATACCGGACAAATGACTTTCCACCCACAGTCTGTTGCCGCCCCTTTCGTCTGGCGGTGCCCGAGTTACCGCGCCGTAACTCCGTTTCCACATCCCGCTTATCGAACTGGACATGCAGATCTCCCGCATCCGGCTCTCGGACACCCTTATCCGAACCGACCGTGTGCCCACTCTGGACGCGGGCACAGCTCGGTTATCGTTGATTTAGATGGCAAAGGCGCGCCTATCTGGTGGTTAGGCTCTTAACAAATAAATTATTGATATTTAAAGTAGTTTTAGACTAATATTGGCACTCTATCGCATCGAGTGCTAATCGTTTTCAACTCGATCCCACCGCTTCGAAACCAGGAGATACATCCATGAAAATCCGTCCCCTACACGACCGGCTCATCATCAAGCGGCTGGAAGAAGAGCGCAAGACCGCCTCAGGCATTGTCATTCCGGATACCGCAGCGGAGAAACCCGAGCAAGGGGAAGTGAAAGCACTCGGCAAGGGCAAGATCCAGGAAGACGGCAAAGTTCGCGCTATTGACCTTAAAGTCGGCGACCGGGTGCTGTTCGGGAAATATTCCGGGCAGACCGTAAAAGTTGAAGGCGAAGAACTGCTCGTTATGCGCGAAGAAGACATCATGGGCGTTATTGAATAACCCCGATTAGCAAACCCGGAGAAATTCACATGGCTTCAAAAGACGTTAAGTTTCACGACTCGGCCCGCACCAAGCTCGTCGCAGGCGTCAATATTCTCGCCGATGCGGTGAAGATCACGCTCGGCCCCAAAGGCCGCAACGTCGTGCTCGAGCGCTCTTACGGTGCGCCGACGATCACCAAAGACGGTGTATCAGTGGCGAAAGAGATCGAACTCAAGGACAAATTCGAAAACATGGGCGCACAGATGGTGAAGGAAGTTGCAAGCAAGACTTCTGACATCGCCGGCGACGGCACCACCACCGCGACCGTGCTTGCGCAATCGATCGTGAAGGAAGGCATGAAGTTCGTTGCCGCCGGCATGAACCCGATGGATCTCAAGCGCGGCATCGACAAGGCCGTGGATTCGGTCGTGGCTGAGTTGAAAAAGATTTCTAAGCCCACGACCACCAGCAAGGAGATCGCACAGGTCGCCTCGATCTCGGCCAATTCCGACACATCCATCGGCGAGAAAATTGCCGCAGCCATGGAAAAAGTCGGCAAGGAAGGCGTAATCACCGTCGAGGACGGGAAATCACTGGAAATGGAGCTCGAAATCGTCGAAGGCATGCAGTTCGACCGCGGCTACCTTTCGCCGTATTTTATTAATAGCGCGGAAAAGCAGAAGTGCATGCTGGAAGACCCCTACATTCTGCTGTCGGAAAAGAAGATTTCGACCATTCGCGATCTGCTGCCCGTGCTTGAGCAGGTAGCGAAAGCCGGGAAACCGCTGCTGATCATTGCAGAAGATGTCGACAGCGAGGCCCTGGCGACGCTGGTGGTGAACAATATCCGCGGTATTCTCAAGTCGTGCGCAGTCAAAGCGCCGGGTTTCGGGGATCGCCGCAAAGCAACGCTTGAAGACATTGCGGTCCTCACCGGTGGAACCGTCATTGCCGAGGAAATTGGCTTGTCTCTGGAGAAAATTACGCTGAAGGAACTGGGCCAGGCCAAGCGCATCGAGATCGACAAGGAAAACACCACGATCATTGACGGCGCCGGCGATGCCAAAGCAATCGAAGGGCGCGTCAAGAGCATACGCAAGCAGATCGAAGACACGACCAGCGATTATGACAAAGAAAAGCTGCAGGAGCGCGTAGCCAAGCTCGCCGGCGGTGTAGCGCTGATCAAGGTCGGCGCCGCGACAGAAGTTGAAATGAAAGAGAAGAAAGCGCGCGTGGAAGACGCGTTGCACTCGACCCGCGCAGCGGTGGAAGAAGGCATCGTTGCGGGCGGCGGCGTGGCATTGCTGCGGGCGCGTTCCGCCCTGAGCAATCTCAAGGGCGACAATCACGATCAGGAATCAGGCATCAAAATTGTACTGCGCGCACTGGAAGAGCCCCTGCGCTGCATCGTCGCCAATGGCGGTGACGAACCGTCGGTGGTGCTCAACAAAGTTATCGAGGGCAAGGGTAACTATGGTTACAACGCACAGACCGGCCAGTACGGTGATCTGATGGAGATGGGCGTTGTGGATCCGACCAAAGTCACGCGAGTTGCCTTGCAGAATGCTGCGTCGGTGGCCGGCCTGATACTCATGACCGACGCGATGGTGGCAGATTCGCCGAAGGAAGAATCCACCGGCGGTGGCATGGGTGGTGGAATGGGCGGCATGGGCGGCATGGACATGTAATTAGCGCGCAAGCGCCAGCCGTTCACCGTCACTCCAGACGCGATCTGGAGTACAGTTCCGAGAGAAAGTCCCGTTTACGCGGGGCTTTCTTTGCGATTCTGGTGCGCACCGACCGGGTAATCGAGGGCGGATTCAAGTCTGAAGCGCAACAACGTTATGGCAGAAGTGTAGCTGGTTCATGGAGACCTCGTGGACCACTTTGAAGCCGATGCATCTTCCTGAATGCTAATAGCATCATTGACTAACAGTCGCGAACGTCTGCTTTGGAGAACAAATGTGTGTGATCGGTTTTGGCCGATTCGCGACGTGGCGGTAAGCAAGCCACTTCGGTCACTCGCATTTCCCGAATAGCGAGAGATCCCGGCATCATCTGGTCGAACGAGCGGTCGTAGGCGCCCGCTCGGTGCTGGACGGCTTGCATCACGAGTACTCGCTCGCGCCCGCGTTGACCTGATCGAATTATCGCGGAGCATAATAGCGACTGGAATGTTGACCGACCTACGGCGAACGTCGCAACATTGCGGCCCAAGAGATCAAATCCGGCGATCCATAGTGCGCGATGAAGTCACATCACATGGCCTTGCGGAAATTGAACCCCTGTCTGCCAATTCCACACTTTAATTCTATGGTGACCCCACTCAGAACCGGCAAAGACGAACTCCAGAGCATCGCCCACGAGGCGATGCTTCAGCGCGGGCTGCTGCCGGACTTTTCACCCGCCGTCATCGCTGAGACCAACCGGATCA
>JANXVW010000121.1 GCA_025351455.1 Betaproteobacteria bacterium
GCCGTCGTCGTGGCACGGCGTGACCAGCGTGATGATGGGCAATTGCGGCGTGGGCATCGCGCCGTGCAAACCCGAAACGCGCGAGATCGCGATGCGCGACCTCGTCAACGTCGAATCCATTCCGTTCGAAGTGCTCTCACAAGGCATCACCTGGGACTGGGAGACTTTCCCCGAATTCATGGATGCCGCCGCACGGCGCAAGCCGTCGGTGAACCTCGGTTTCCTCGCGCCGCTGACCCCGTTCCGGCACTACGTCATGGGCGAAGAATCGATGGAGCGGGCGGCCACGGCTGATGAAACCGCGCAAATCAAGGCGCTGCTCGGCGGCGCCATGGATGCCGGCGCTTTCGGATTTTCCAGCACGATCCTCAACCAGCATCTCGGCTACGGCGGGCGCCCGCTGGCCTGCCGCAATGCCAGTCGCGACGAACTGAAGGCGTATGCGAATGTGCTCAGGGAAAAGAACAAGGGTGCGATCGAAGTGGCGCTCACGCGGCAGATCGGCGTGCTCGAGGAAGACCAGTGCGAGACGCTCGATTTCCTGCTCGATGAGAGCGGACGGCCGGTGACTTTCATTGCGCTGTTCGACCGCGACGACATATCCGAAGCGGTACGTGACACGCTGCGTCGCGCCGCGCCGATGATCGCCAAGGGCGCGCGGCCGCAGACTTCGCCATTGCCGCTCACGCGCGAAATCGACATGCGCAGCCCATTCTCGTTTGCGGCGTTTCCGTCGTGGAAGCGGGTTTTCGAGGACAAGTCGAAAGAGACGCAGAAGGCGATCTATGGCGACGCCGCGTTCCGCAACCAGTTCCGGGAGGAACTGAAGAATCCGATGGCCTTCGGCAACTGGGAGCGCATTACCTTGCATGAAGTCCGTTTGCCGGAGCTGAAGCGCTTCGAGGGGTTGACGGTCGCGGAGATCGGTCGCGCGCAAGGCAAGGACGGCGTCGATGCCTTCCTCGATCTCACATTGGCCGACGACCTCGACCTCGAATTCACCATGACATCGTTCAACACCCGCGTCGACCGCATGGCCGAATTGCTGAACAACCCCGCGATCCTGATCGGCCTCGGTGACGGCGGCGCGCACGTGGACATGCTGTGCGACTCCGGCTATCCGACTTACCTGCTCGGCACCTGGGTGCGCGAACGCGGCGTGCTGTCGTTGCCCGAAGCCGTACGCCGGCTTACATCGGATCCGGCGGACCTGTTCGGAATCAAGGATCGTGGGCGGTTGAAGGCGGGGCTGGCGGCGGACATTGCCATCTTTGATCCCGCGACGGTCGGGTCGTCGAATCGCGGCGAACGCCGATACGATTTGCCGGGCGGCGGGAAGCGCATGGTCATGCCTTCGCGCGGCGTGCGGTATACGATCGTGAATGGCGTCACGACCTACGCCGACGGCCAGCTTGTCGGCGCCTCAGCTGGTCAGGTATTGCGATCCTAAAGCCTTAGGATTCCACCCAACGCAGATACTGCCTGCGATCAATCGTCGTCATCGCGGTCGTGCCCATGCCCATGCCTGCCCCGGTAATAGCCATGTTGGTGACGGTATCGGGGCTCACCGTAGTACCTATAATAGTCATTGGGGACGTAATACACGGGCGCCGGCTCGTAATAGATAACCGCTGGCGGTAAATAATGAACGGGCGGCGGTCCGTATAACACCGGCGGGCCAACATAAAAACTCGGCACCCCCAGATTGATGCTGAAACCGATTGAGTCATGGGCACTGGCACTCGTCGTTCCAGCTATTACAAGAAGCGCTAACATCAACGTAAAACGAAATGTTTTCATCGTTAACTCCTCATCGATCATTCTCCGCGACGGGGACAATAACGCCTCAGTTGTTAATCGGTTTACTGTGGAATCGCCCTTGCTGCATCTGACCTATGTGTGCGCCGAACAATGGCCGCCGCATCTTGACGACCGACAGTACGGGGCTGCAGGCAATCCTGAAATTCTTCGGCGAAGAGGCTTAGTCCATGAATGCAAAAATCCGTCCGCAGGCAACTTCGAAGCGCCTTGTCGAAACCGACCGCACGATCGTGACGCAATGGCGCTTCGCGCCTGGCGCGGAAACGGGCTGGCATCGGCATGCGCATGATTACGTCGTGGTGGTGCTGACGGCCGGCAAGCTGATGCAGGAAACCGCGAACGGAGAGATCGTGACCGAGCTTGCGATGGGACAGTCTTACGCGCGCAATGTCGGGGTCGAGCACAACGTGGTCAACCCGAACCCTCACGAATTCGTGTTCGTCGAAGTCGAGTTGAAGTAGTACGCCAAAGCCATCTCCATCTCACCAGGCGCCGCAAGCGGCACACACCCCTACGGGTGCATATGAGTGTTCCCTTGAGGCACGAAAGTCACGAAGTAGCACGAAGAAAAGAAAAAGATGGATGTATTAGGCAGTCGTCACGGAATGTCATCTTCCGAGTGAGTGTCGGTCAGGAGATGAACCAGGCGGTATTCGCAGGCTTTGAAAATGATGTAAGCGAACATCCCCGCCACCAGCGTCAACAGCAATTCCACAAACTGCCGCGCCGCGCCGTCGGCCAGCGCCATGAGTCCGTAGTCGGCGATCAGACGGACATTGGCGCGGAACATGTTGAAGAGGTTTACGGTGCTGGCGCCAAACACGGCAAAGCTCGCGCACATCGTGATGAAGGTCAGCCACCTTCGCGTCAGGACAACGCGCTTGAAGAGGTTCGTCACCGGCTGCCTGGATTTTGCGCTGCGCACGAGATTCGGTATTACCCGATACGGGAGCTTTCAGTATAGCAATCAATCCGGACGATCACGAAGTCGGGTTCGTCGAGGTCGATCTGATACAGTGCGGCAAAGTGATCTCCATTTCACCACGACAACTCCGTAAAAGTGCGCACCAAGACAGCCCCGGCCGCGCGCAAGACAGCAACGTTTATCCGCTAAAATCCCTTATCTGGAAAGTCGAGGAGTTGACATGCAAAAACTTAATGGGGTATTCGACAACCGGGAAACCATGCAGCGGGAAGCCTGGTCGGATGGCGAGGTCGCGGCAATGTGGCCGGCGGCGCTGTGCGAAGACATGACGCAAACGCTGGTTCCGTGGGAACGCGAGATACTCGAAAAGCCCTGGGGCGCTTACCCCAATCCACCCCGCAGGACTTAGAACGGTCGAAGCAGTCGCGGCGCGCATTTCCCGCAATGATGAAGCGGCGCGGACGCCATCACGGAACTCCCGACGCGCATGAGCGCGTCTGTATTCGACAGGAGACAGACCGTGCTTCTCTTCGAATAAGCGGAGAGTTGGTGATCTGTCCCCCGAGCGAAACAGCGGCTCTTATTTTTTCATCTCGATAACAATCGCGTGGGCGTCGGTCAGGTGCTCGTGCGAATGTGTCGTCACCGCACGGTACGTGGCTGACCCGTCTTTGCTTGCCGTCTCCGTTATTTTGCCGCTCTCGTCGGTGAATCGCGTTTTCCCGCCCTTGATTACATAAACGACGATTTCGGGATGGGAATGCATCGGCACCTTGTCGCCTTTCTTGAATTTGACTTCTATGACGCGCACCTTGTCGTTTTCAAGAAGGACTTTTGTCTGCTTCGGCGCGGCCTCAAGAAAATCGACGGCGCAGACACCGGACGAGAAAAGTACGGTCAATACGATTACGCCTAGCCTTGCTGCACCGACAGTCATCCGTTTCGAGTTCATTGGTTTTCTCCCTGGTTGATCCAGCAGTAGAGATGCGGCGGCCGGGCATTACCAGCCTTCAGGTCGTGAGACTACTTTTAAAGGCGAAGAATTACGCCGAGAGGGCCTGACGGCCCGGAGAGCAACCCGGTCGGCTGGTTCGTAAAAAAGTTCCGAACCAGTCTGGCGAATCACCACGCCTTGGAAGGCGGCCGGTTTGTGGAAACGAGAGTAGTGCAGGGGTGTCGTTGTTATTGGTGGTGATCGTATACCCGTTCGCGAACGCAGGCCGGAAAAAGAGTCAGGGGGGCGTCTTCGATCCGCCGAGCTTTCCGACCAGGCCCGCTGCGAGGCGATCGAACAACGGCACTTCGGGAACTTCCTTCGTGATGGTCAGCTCGCCACTCTGCAACCGGCGCATAAGGTCGGTCCTGGTGCACTCGAGGGTGGTTTTCCCGTGACTGTCTACAAAGAGGAAGCGGGATTTGAGCGGGCTGACATAAGACAACTTTACCAACCTGGGCAAGTTTTTTTCGCCTTTCACCTGAATGGCCACCCAGGTTCCTGGCGTAAGGCCCTCCACGGGGTTCGGCTGGGCTGTATCGCGTGTTGCTCGCGCACTCCCGCCTGCCGGCTTGACTGTGAAGTCCAGATCATCGACCTGGACTTCGCCCTTGCCGAATGGATTGTTGATGGTCACCGCGGCGGTGAAGTCCAGCGGCGCCGGAGCCGGCGTTGCCGCGGACGGCTTCGGAGCCGGTCGGATGGCCTTTCTGGGCGCAGGCGCAGGGGGCGGCACCAGTGGCAAATCAAACGATGAGAGAGCAACAGTCGGTGCGGCCGCCGCCGGTGGCGCAGGTGAAGCGGGCACCGGCCGACGGCCTTCCCCGGGCGCAGGGGCCGGAGGCGGGACCACTGGCAAATCAAATGAGGAGAGAACAATAGTCGGTGCGGCTGCCACTGCTGGCATAGGTGGGGCGGTCACCGGCTGACGGACTTTCCCGGGCGCAAACTCAGGCGCCCCGACCACTGGCAAATCAAAGGACGATGGATCTGGCGTTCGCGTCGGGGCCGCCGCTCTCGCCGGCGGCGCGGGCGCCGGTCGAACCGCGTCGACTGCCGCGGCAGCGGGTTCAGCGACAAGCGGCAAATCAAACGACGGCAAATCAAAAGACGGCAAATCGAACGGCAGTATCGCGACCGCCGGTTCTGCAGCGTGGGTCGGCACGGGCCGAAGCGCTTCGCCGGGTGCAGGCTCGGCTGGCGCGACAAGCGGCAAATCAAATGATGGCGTGGGCGCGGCGGCAGGTTCATCGACAAGCGATAAACCCAACGACGGCAGATCCGACGGCGGATTCGGGGCCGCCGGTTCGGCAGGCGGTGGCCCATCTGGTTGAACTGCTTTCACGGGCGCCGCATTGATCTCGGCTACAGAGGGCACATGAAAAGGAATCGGGGCCGAGGGGTCGACCGGCGGCGGCTCCTGCGGGCTTGCCTCCATGGGGACTGCTGCGGCTTGGGCTACAGGTGACGCGTCGACAACGGGCGCGTCGACAGCCGGTGATTCCGGCTGCGCAATGTCATCCGCAATTTCTTCCTCAAGCCGCTCGGCAGCCCTGGACCTTTCAGCCTTGCCCATGATCTCGGAATGAAGCTTCCTGATCTCGGCGAAGAAACCCAGGCGAACGGCGTCTTCCACGCCGGCAGTCTTGAGCCCTTCAGTCAGGCGCTTGAGCAAATCGGGCACCATCTTGACCAGCGTGCGGCGCTCCTCCGGCGTGTCCACGGGTTCGACGCTCGAGATGAGCAGGTTCATGGTTCCGAGCGCGCTCTTCCAGGCATCGCTTTCCTCGCCGTCCTTGACGTGGATGACAAGCAGCAGCTTGATCCATTGCTGGATGAGGAATTCGCTCACCGGGCGCGGGACCGCGCGATCCCGCAGGCGAACCTTGATTTCGGCTTGCGCCACCGTCTTGGCAAGCGCGAGGCTTTCTTGCTGCCCCATCTGCGTTGCCGCAGACTGGGTCTCCTGTCCGGCGCGTTGGTCCTCCTCGGCGATCAGGGCCTGAAGCCGCCCGCGCATGACGGTGAAGATTTCGACATTGTCCACAAACCCTTCTGAAAGTTCCTGCAGGATGTCCACCATGCGCACAAACAGCGGGTTCGAGGCATTGACGTCGGCGGGAAAGCGCGATGAAAGTTCCCCCAGCGTATCGAGCATCTGCCGGGCAGGATGGGTCTTCCTGGAAAAGAAGGTCTTGTCCGCAATCGCGACCTTGAGCATCGGAATCTGCAGGCGGCCGATGAATCCTTTTACGCCGATGGGGATCTTCGGATCATCGAATAGCTGATCGAACAGCAATGCCACGATATCGAGCGTCATGGCGTCCATCCGGTTCATGCCCGCGCCTACACTGGTCCCCTTCAATTCGCGCAGGACATTGGTCGTGTCGGGCTCACCGGCGGCGGGTGCGTGCCGCAGACTGCCTCCGGTCACCGCACCGGTGTCGCCATGCTGGATGCGCGTGAGCGATTGCAGCAGATCGGCGCCCTGAAGCGCCGCATGGCCGGTGTTCCCTCCTCCTGTCGCGCCGGGTGAGCCGGCAACGAGTGGACTGCCGGATGCGGCTGCCACCACCTGGGCGAGCACGTCCGTTCCTGCCGCAGCGCCAGTCTGGGTCATCGCCTTGAGGTTAGTGGCGACGAGATTCTGCAACACCGAAAAAAGATCCTGCTCACCGGCGGGCGCCCGGTTTTCGGCCGGCGCGGCGGGTTTTGGTTTCTCCGCACCGGATCCGGCCTCCGCGGGCGGCGCCATGCCGCGTTTCTGCCGGCCGGCGCTGCGGATGGTGGGAAGGATCGAATTTTCCACCAGCAGCGCGTTCACGGCCTTGTAAATGGCCCGGATCTCGTCGAGCACATAGTCGTCGAACAGCTTGAGCAGAACCATTCGCACTTCGACGTTTGAATCGATCTGACGGCACGTACGCATGTAGGCGTCGCAGATTGCCTGAGGCGTGAAAGGATTGTCCTCCGCCTTCAGATCGGCATCGCCGACCAGCACACCCGCCCTTTGGTCGAGAGCGACGAGTTCCTCGTCGCAGTACTCGCGCAGCCGGTCCGCCATCGCGTTGATCCTGAGCGTCTCGTTCAGGTCGTCGTCCGCCACCAATTCCAGCTCGAGCGCCGACAAATCGATATCGGCGAAACTTTCACCGATTTTCTTGACCCGGTTGCCGCGTTCCTGAAATTCGCGCAGATAGCGCAGACGGAACTGCGTCAGGATGGCCTCGCGCTGCGCGATCACCTTGTTCCTGGTTACCGTGTAGAGCTTTTGCACCTGCGGATCTCGCGCAGCACCGGCAAGGGCAGCAAGGGCGCCGTCCGCCTTGTCGAGCATGCCGGTCAACGCCTGGACCAGGCGTTCACTGACGAGGTCACGGCATTGCGTCAATAGGTTGTCGAAGGTCGTTGCCTGGGGCATTGCGGCGGGCGGAATTGAATTGAGAATCTGAATTGTGCCCGATTGAGGACGCCAATAACAATTCCAGATCGGCCGGCCGCATTCCCGAAAGCCTACAGGCATGGGACCGGATTTGCCCTTTACATTCGCCTCATCGATCGTGTCGCGCACCCCTCAACGGGGTATTGAAAAAAAAGCATTGCGTTCTTTGCACTCTCGCGTTGGGTGAAGTCGGTAAGCCACGAACATCAAGGCGCCGCGTCTTTGGCATAGTGCCGCATCATCGGGGTGACGGAAATGCCGTGCAGGATGATGGACGCGGCAATTACGCATAGCACCACTTGCATCATCCAGTGCGCGCCCTCGCCCGTGACACCTTGGTTGATGGCGTAGAACAGGTAGTAGAGCGAGCCGATGCCGCGAATGCCGAACCAGGACACCATGGCGGCCTGGCGCTTGCTCATCCCGGATGCCAGCGCGAAGGGTGCGACCGAGAGCGGACGGATGACCAGGAACAGGAGCAAGGCAAACCCGATCACCGGCCAGGAAAATTCAACCGTGCTGAGCAAGGCGCCCGTCACGAGTACGAGGGCAAGTTGGGAGACGCGCTCGAGTTGCTCATTGAAGCTCAAGACCGCTGCAGCCAGAAAGGCGGGAGCGTGCTGTTCGTCGCTCGCAAGTTGTTCGGCGGTGCCGTTGACCTGGCTCATGTCCGGCGGCACCTCCTTGCCCGTCATGGTCCGCTCCACGATTCTGAGCGCCAGCCCGGCGGTAAACACCGCAAGAAATCCATATGCGTGCACGGCCACCGCAACACCGTAAGAGGTGGCAATCAGCCCCAGCGCAAGGAAGTCGTCGTAGCCCACGGTTTCCAGGTGCCGGCTCCGCAGGTAAACGACCACGCGGCCGACGGCCTTGCCGAGCAGCAGTCCGATGACCAGTCCGCCGCCAACCGCCCAGAACACATCCATCGCCCACCAGCGCCATGTGGCCTCGCCCAGCTTGTGCAAGCCAATGAGCCCCAGCCCCAGCATGACGAACGGAAATGCGGCGCCATCGTTAAGACCCGCTTCGCCCGTCAGGGAAAAGCGCAGGCGATCCGCATCACCCGGGTCCGATACCTGAACCTCTGAAGCGAGCACGGGGTCGGTGGGGGCGAGAATTGCACCGAGGAGCACCGCTACGCCCAGCGGCAGGTCGAAAAGCAGAATCGAGACCACCGCAACGAGCGCCACGGTCATCACCATCGAAACGGAAGCCAGGATGAGCGGCAACCGCCAGAGCCGGGATTGCAACGGCTTGCGCAACTTCAGCCCCGCGGAGAACAGGGAAACGATGACGGCGATTTCCGCCAGCACCTCCAGGATCTTCCCATGCTGCACGGGGTCCAGCGTGAACCAGCCAAGCCGCGCGAAGGTCCACCCCAGCAGGAGGTACACCATGGCCATGCTGATCGGGGCGCGCTTGACCGTCGCGCTGCCCAGCACCACCAGCAAGAGCATGATGCCGATGAGCGGATACCAATATTGGAACTGGCTCATGGCCTCGATGAAGGAAAGGAAGGATGGACATTGCCGGCACCACACCGGCACTGCTGGTCAGACCGCATTGCGGCCACTATGGATGCGAAGGAGTCAGGCCCTGAAGTACTTAAATCCCGTCAACTGGCTCCCTCTCCGATCGCGGCGCCGGGGCGTGCAGTTACACGGTGCCCTCGAGAGCGGAGTGGAAGGTCGCGCTTTGCATCAAATTGTGGACGGCGTCGACCAGGGAGTCGCTTAGCGCTTCATAGTAATTTTCCGCGCTATAGGAGCGGCCGAAGCGGGTCGAGGTGCCGCGGGTGATCCCGGTCCACACTTCGTTGCCGCTGCTGTTGACCAGGGTGACTTTCAGGCGTACGTCGCCGTTGTAGATTTCTGTCTCTTCGACGAGGAACTGCTGGATCTCGACTTTCAGGATCACGGGGCCGGTGTCGTCGACCTCGGTGGTGCCGTTGCCGGCAATGAGCTGTTTCATGTGCTCACTGACAAATGCCGCCACGCTGTCCGGCGTGGTGACCTTGCGCGGTGGAATTTTTTCGCTGTTTCGTCCAATGACTTCGGGATCGCCGCGGTTATCGGTCACCTCGACCCGCAGTTTGGCACTCGCGCGCCCGGTGGTATCGGTCGTACCTGACCGGGCGAAGTCCTTGGTCGGTTTCCATATGAGCGGAATGGTGGAAGCATGGGTGTTGTCATTCATGGCCATGTGACCGCAGCCGGCAACCAGCAAGGCAATCAATCCTGCAACAAGGTATTTCATCACGGTGATCTCCGATACGCGTTAGAAGTGAGATTGGACCGCCCGGATGCGCCAAAGCTCCGCGCGCCGTTCGGAAAATGGCCAGGGCGGGATTTCCTCAGACGGCGTGACCGGACAGGGCAGTACGTTGCGGTTCGGCTTGAAAGCTACGCCGGATTCACGGCCGGGTCGGTTCGCTGACGCACTTAGTACAGCGCAATCGCACCCGACGCCCGGCAAACTCGCAACAACATCCGGCAGCAGGCTAACAGGCAACCATTCATGCCCGATTCCTCGCGAAATCAAACGCAACCGGCCAGGCATCCGGCGGCTTCCTCACCCGCGGATTGATTCGAGCGCTTGCTTCACGAATTCCATCCGGTCCTGGCCCCAGAACATCTGATCGCCGACGAAGAACGTCGGCGCGCCGAACACGCCGCGATCCACGGCCGCCTGCGTAGCGGCCTTGAGCGCGTCTTTCGTGGTCTGTTCGCCGGCCAGCGCGACCAGGGCCTGGGCATCGAATCCCGCCTTGCCCAATGCCGCCGCTGCGACGGCCGGGTCGTTCATGTTCAGCGATTCGACCCAGATGGCATTGAAAACGGTCCTGCAGTAGTCCATGAATCTCGCGTCGCTCTTCATCTGCAATGCGATCGCACCCCGCATGAACAGCAGCGTGTTGATCGGGAAATACGGACTCAGAACGAACGGCACGCCGTAGCGTTTTGCAAAGCCGGTGAATTCCGCGAACAGGTATCTTCCCTTCGCCGGAATGTTGGCGGGCGACTGGTTGCCCGTTGCCTGGAACACGCCGCCGAGCAGCATCGGTTTGTAGAGGGCCCTGGCTCCGGTCGCGGCTTCCAGTTTGGGAAGCTGTGTCCAGGCGAGGTAGGAAGCCGTGCTGCCGAAGTCGAACCAGAACTCGAAGGTTTTCATCAGAACTTCTCCATGCAGGGCCGAAGGTCGAGTTCGTGCGTCCACGCGTCACGCGGCTGCGTATGCAGCATCCAGTATGCATCGGCGATATGGTCCGGGTTGAGGATGCCGTCCCGTGGCTTGAGCGCGTAACGCTCCGGGAACAGCTCGCGAATGAACGCGGTGTCAATCGCGCCGCCGGTCGCCTCGTCCGCGCCGATGACCAGGCACACGCCTTTGTCCGAATTCGCGTTCGTGGGCCTCACACCTTAGCTCCTGAGATGCACTGACTGTCAGGACGTTGCGAGCGGATAGTTCGACGGGAACATCGCGCGCTTAGCCTCTTCGTCCATCTCCTGCTTGAAGGAGATGCTCTTGCCGACCATGCGCGCACGTGCAACGGCGGGCCGCGCGTTGATTGCGGTGAACCAGCGCTTCAGGTCCGGATATGCCGCGAGTGGATCGGCTTCTCCGGGCAGCACGATGGGCGCGCGGTCGATCCAGCCCCAGGCCGCCATGTCGACGATCGAGTAATCCGTGCCGACGATGAAGTCCCGCCCTTTCAGCCGGCCGTCGAGCACGCGATAGTGCCGGTCGGCTTCGCGCCGGTAGCGATTGATCGCGTAGGGAATCTGTTCGGGCGCTGCGCGCTGGAAATGCACCGCCTGTCCCGAATAGGGGCCGATTCCCGTCGCCACGAACATGAGCCAGGAAAGCAGGTCGCCGCGGTCCGCGGCGACGCCGACGAACCTGCCGACCTTGTCGCCGAGATAGAGCAGGATCGCATTGGAATCGAAAACCGTTAGCTGCTTACCGTGGGCGCCGCCGGTGTCGACGATGGCCGGCAGCTTGCCGTTCGGATTCACCGCCCGGAAGTTCGGCAAATGCTGTTCGCCCTTGCGCGTATCGACCGGCACAACCTCGTACTCGATGCCCGACTCCTCCAGAAACAAAGCGACCTTCAGCGGATTCGGCGTGGGATGGAAATAAAAACGGATCAATGCGGTCTCCTTTGCGTTTTGGATCTTCGATTCGAAGAATGGATCGATTGTACGCCCGCATGCCGACTCCCCCCCCTCTCCGGCAACGAGGTAGCGTCAATCGCGTTTGCGATCGTGTCTGCGTCAGGCCAGGGGGGCATCCGCACGCGAACTCGAGTGCTTGAACCGCTGACGACCCCTGCGCTGGCACGCCCTTCAATGCCCGACCGGCCGTGGGCCGTCCGGGCATCGTGTTCTCGGGAACCGCAGGGCTCAGATCTGCGCCATGCCGCCGTCGACGAAGAGCTCCGCTCCATTGACGTAACTGCTGTCGTCGGATGCCAGGAAAGTGACCGCTTTGGCGATGTCGTCCGGCACGCCTGTGCGGCCTTGCGGCGTCACGGCCACCATGCCTTCGATGAAGCCCTTCTCCTGTTCCTTGGTCAGGCCGAGTGTCGATAAGCCGGGCGTCATGATGACTCCCGGGCTCACGACATTGACGCGGATTCTCTTCTCCTTCAGGTCCACGGCCCAGCCGCGCGCGAAGTTGCGCACCGCGGCCTTCGTGGCACTGTAAATACTGAATGCGGCAAAACCCTTGCTGGCGACGATGGAAGCATTGAGGACGATCGTCGAACCCGGTGGCATCAGCGGCAGCGCTTTTTGCACCGTGAAGACCACGCCCTTTACGTTAATGTCGAAGAGCTGATTGTAGTGTTCCTCGCTGATCGAACCCAGCGGTGCAAGCTGGGCGATGCCGGCATTGACGAAAATGGTGTCGAGACGCCCCTTTTGCTTGCGGATCGTGTCGAACAGCCGGTCGAGGTCAGCCAGTTTTGAAACATCCCCCTGCACGCCGGTGACGTTGCCGCCGATTTCCTTCACGGCCGCATCGAGTTCCTTCTGGCGCCGACCGGTGATAAAGACATGCGCGCCTTCGGCGACGAAACGCTTCGCGGTGGCCAGGCCGATGCCGCTGTTGCCGCCGGTGACGAGCGCCACTTTATTGTCGAGCTTTCCCACGTTGATTCTCCTTAGGTTTTCCGCACACGGCGGGGATATTCTGTAGTGAACGATACATATCGTGGCGCAAGACTATGCGGTTTGCGGCCGGGCGTCAAATGATTTAGTATCGATCGCTATGAAAATAACGGCGACGCGACCCCCAGCCACCCGCGGACGTCCGCGCGCCTTCGATCGGGGGGAGGCATTGCGCCGGGCCCTGGACGTGTTCTGGCGCAAAGGCTACGACGGCGCCTCGCTTAGCGACCTGACCGCCGCGATGGGCATCAATCCGCCCAGCCTGTATGCGGCATTCGGGGACAAGGAAGCACTGTATCTCGAAGCATTGCGACACTATGTCGACGGCCCGGCTTGCCGGAACGATGTTTTGGAAAACGCGCCCACCGCGCGTGCCGCGGTCGAGGCGCTATTGACGCATTTCGCCAGGGCGCTGCCGGATACCGGCATGGGCTGCATGCTGGTCATGTCGGGCGCAAACGCCTCTTCGCCGAAGGTGCGCAAGACTTCGATTGCGTGCCGCGCGAATGCGGAAGCGGGCTTGAGGAAAAGAATCGAACGCGGCATCCGCGAAGGCGAACTGCCGGCGGGCACCGATGCGGCGGCCCTGGCGAAATTTTACGAAACGGTGGGGCAGGGCATGTCGACACAGGCCGCCGACGGCGCTTCGCCGAAAAGCCTGCGGGCCATTGTCGCCAACGCGATGCACGCCTGGCCCGGGAAATCCGGCCGCCGCAAAGATTCCTGATGCGGGGGCAAGCTGATACGCGGGCTCAAGTTGGGACGCATGGCTGATCTGCTGATACGAGACGTCTCCGATACCTCGTTCTGGATCGCACACCATCGCGCGCAAGAGACTGGGCGGCCCGATGCGCTGTTCCGCGATCCGCTCGCGGGCCGCCTGGCTGGCAAGCGCGGCCACGACATCGCGGCGGGCATGCCTGCACAACGCCTGATCGGCTGGACCGTCGTGATGCGGACTTGCGTCATCGATGAATTCATTCTCGCTGCGATCCGCGACGGCGTGGATACCGTCCTCAACCTTGGAGCCGGACTCGACACGCGTCCGTATCGCATGGACCTGCCTGCGACCATGCTGTGGATTGAGGCGGATTATCCCCACATCATCGAGTACAAGGAAGGCGAACTCGCCATCGAGAAGCCGCGTTGCCGGCTGGAACGCGTCAAGATTGATCTTGCCGATCCGGGGAAGCGGCGCGATTTTTTCTCGACCATCAATGCGCGCGCGGGAAAGATACTGGTTCTCACGGAAGGCGTCGTCCCGTATCTGAGCGTCGAGCAAGCGGCATCGCTGGCGGATGATTTGCGGGCGATGGACCAGGTGCGCTGTTGGGTCGTCGACTACTTCTCGCCGGACGCCATGAAGTTCCGGCGCCGCAACCAGATCGGAAAGAAAATGCTGAATGCGCCATTTCTCTTCGATCCGGCCGATTGGTTCGGCTTCTTCCGGCAGCACGGCTGGGAAGCGAAGGAAATCCGCTACCTCGCCGACGAAGGCGATCGCCTTGGTCGTCCGTTACCCTTGCCGCTTCTGTTGCGGGCGGCTTTCCTCGTCTGGGGATTTTTCCGGTCGCAAGAGCGTAAACAGGGGATGCGCCGGTTTGCAGGATACGTGCTGCTAGAGCCGCTCGCGGCGGACGAAGAATGAACGCCGGGGCGGTGGTCGTCATCGCGGTCCTGAGCGGGATATTTGTGCTCGTCGCGGTCATCACTGACTGGAACTGGTTCTTCGAACACCCCAAGGCGGAATTCTTTGTCGATGCCTTTGGGCGCAACGGTGCCCGCATTTTTTATGGCGTGCTCGGATGCGCACTCCTGCTGATCGCCCTGTATTGCCGGAAAATAAGGGTCTGACGCGCCGTGGATAGCGTCATTCCCGCGCCTTGTCTCCCCGGAGTCGTTCCACCAGCATGTCGACGAAGGGGCGCACGTGTCGCCGACACCTGCCCGCCTTCGCTTTGCGGGACATGCCAAAGGCCCCTGAGCGAGCGGTTGCGAAGCGGGTACGGTACGGTAGACTTCGCGTAAAGGGGGATGGAATGAAGATTCTCGCGATTTTCCTGTTCTTGTTAAGCAGCCCGGCGTGGGCGGGATGGAAGAGTGTCGGAGGAGACGGCGCCGGCACGTTGTACGCCGATCCGGCCACGATCATCCGCAAGGACAACACGGCGACAATGTGGTCGCTGTTCGACTACAAGGATTTTCAGCGCATGGTCGAGGTCGGCTATTTCTCGCAGAAGACCCATGCGGAGTACGACTGCGCCACGAAACAGTTACGCGGGCTCAGCCTTACGCTGCACGCCGACAAGATGGGCGAAGGAAAGGTGATCTATGAAGATACTTCGCCGCATGATTGGGAGCCGGTCGTCCCGGATACCCTGAGCGAGACTTTGCTGAAGGTCGCCTGCAAGTAAACCATCGACGTTGTCGAATGTGAAGCGAGAGTCAGGTCTTGAGCCGGTATCCCGTCCGGAAGATCCATACCACCCCGCCGAGGCAGACCACGAAGAAGGCAAGCGTCATCGCCAGGCTGATGCCGACCTCGACGTCCGCCGTTTCGTAGAAGGCCCAGCGAAAACCGCTGATCAGGTAGACGATCGGATTGAATAGGCTGATCGTGCGCCACACCGGCGGCAGCATGTCGATGGAGTAGAAGGCCCCGCCAAGGAAGGTCAGCGGCGTGATCACCAGCATCGGGATGAACTGCAGTTGCTCGAACCCTTTTGCCCAGATGCCGATCATGAAGCCGAACAGGCAGAAGGTCGCCGCGGTCAGAACGAGGAAGGCGACCATCCATACCGGGTGCGCGATGTGGATGGGCACGAACAGCGTCGCGGTCGCAAGGATGACCAGGCCGAGCAGGATCGACTTGCTGGCCGCGGCGCCGACGTAGGCGAGCACGATCTCAAGCGCGGACACGGGTGCGGAAAGGACTTCGTAAATCGTGCCGGTGAACCGCGGCAGATAAATGCCGAACGAGGAATTGTTCAGGCTCTCGGTGAACAGCGACAGCATGATGAGCCCCGGTACGATGAATGCGCCGTAATGCACGCCGCCGACTTCGTTCATGCGCGATCCGATCGCCGCGCCGAACACCACGAAGTAGAGCGAGGTGGTGATCACCGGTGTCACCAGGCTCTGCCAGAACGTGCGCTTGAAGCGCGCCAGTTCGGCACTGTAGATCGCCCAGACGCCATGGCGGTTGAACGACGGGATTTTCACTGCGGTGCTCATGTGCGGTCGTGTACCAGGCTGACGAAGATATCTTCCAGGGAGCTTTGCCGGGTCTGCAGGTCCTTGAAGCCGATGCCCAGTTCGCTCAGCCGCCGCAGCAACAGCGGGATGCCTGTGCCTTCCTCGCGCGCATCGAAGTTGTATTCCAGTTCGTTTCCCTTGTCTTTCAGGATGAGATGCCACTCGCCCAGGGTCGCGGGAATTTCCGTCATGGGCTCCTGAAGGTGCAACGTCATTTGTTTCTTGCCGAGTTTCTTCATCAGTTCGGTTTTTTCCTCGACCAGGATGAGTTCACCCTTGCTGATCACGCCGATGCGGTCGGCCATTTCCTCGGCTTCGTCGATGTAGTGCGTGGTCAGGATGATGGTGACGCCGCTGTCGCGCAACTGCCGGACGAGGGCCCACATGTCGCGGCGCAGCTCCACATCCACGCCCGCCGTCGGTTCGTCGAGGAAGAGGATGTCCGGTTCGTGCGCGAGCGCCTTGGCGATGAGCACGCGGCGCTTCATGCCGCCGGACAGAGTCATGATCCTGTCGTTGCGCTTGTCCCATAGCGACAGTTCGCGCAAGACCTTTTCCAGGTGCGCCGGATTCGGGGCGCGCCCGAACAGGCCGCGGCTAAAGCGCATGGTGTTCCACGTCGTCCCGAACATGTCCGTGGTCAGCTCCTGCGGCACCAGCCCGATCTTCGCCCGTGCCGAGCGGTAGTCGCTCAGGATGTCGTGGCCGTCGGCGATGACCGTGCCCGTGGTCGGTGTGACGATCCCGCAGATGATGCTGATCAGCGTGGTCTTGCCGGCGCCGTTGGGGCCGAGCAGGGCGAAGATTTCGCCTTTGCGGATTTCGAGATCGACGCGTTTGAGCGCCTGCAGGCCCGACGCGTAAGTCTTGGTCAGGTTGGAGATGGAAATGATGGATTGCATCGGTGCGAGTTTAACGTCATTCCGGCTGATCGATCCCGGCAACGCACGAGGCCTTGCTCTTGCACGCGCAATCACGCTGATGTTCGGTCCGCGTCAGGTATTCCATCTTCACGTCCTTGCGCGGAACGCAGTAGACGGGCGGGTATTTGCTTTCCTCGAGTTTGATCGCGTCCAACGTATCGGCGGTGACCGCGCCCTTGAACGTTATCCGTACGTGCACGCCGGCGGGGCCGGTATCGACGCGATGCTGGGGATTCTTGCTACAGCCAGAACCGCTGTTGGCGCTCATCAATATTCCATGTCGTGAATATGATTTTCCCCTTCCTTTTAAGGGGTGGGCCGCTAAGGGGACGGGTGATCTGCATTAACGGATGGAACCGGCAACCCATCCCCATCCCGGCCTTCCCCTTGAAGGGGAAGGAGTGATTGCGCCGCGTGGAACGTAACATTTTTTGACAAGGCATTTTGTTCTATCCAATTTTTCCCCCTCCCTTTCAAGGGGAGGGGACGGGTGAAATACGTCAGGGAGGACTTGGATCAGACCTCCGTCAGGGACGGTTCGTGGCAGGCGAACGGCCAACCGCTTTTTAGTCGTCGTGCGCGGGCATTTGCCGTCCAGCGCGCAGGAAAATTGCACCTAGCAAGGCTGCCGTCGAGGCGAATACGCCGCCGATCAGGAAGGCGAGGTGATAGCCGCCATTGAGTGCAGCCAAGGAGTCTGCGCCCGATGTAAGCAGGGTGTTCGCGCGCGCGGCGGCGAGGCTCGCCAGAACGGCGAGGCCGAGTGCGCCACCCATCATGAACGAGGTGTTGACTACTCCGGACGCCAGCCCGGCTTCCTCGGGCTTCACGTCGCTCATGGCCGCCAGCAGTACGGGGTTGAACGCAATGCCGGCGCCGAGGCCGAGCAGGAGCATGCCGGGCAGTATGTCGATAAGAAAGCTTCCATCGACCGGCGCACGCGCAAACAAAAAAAGCCCTGCCCCGGCGAGCAGCAATCCGGCTGTCAGTGGTGGCCTTAGCCCGAAACGCATGACGAGCCTGGCGGAGATGCCGAGCGAGAATGCAGCCATGATCAGGTTGGCGGGCAGGAAGCCCAGGCCGACTTGCAACGCGCTGTAGCCGAGCACGAGTTGCATGTAGAGCGCAGAAATGAAGAACCAGGCGAACATGGCGGCGGCCCACAGGACTCCGACGACATTGGCCGTGGCGACATTGCGCAAGCGGAACAAGCCGAGCGGCATCAGCGGCGCGCGCACACGGGCCTCGATGCCAAGAAAGATCGCCAGCAGCGCTGCGGCAATGGCGAGCAGGCCAATCGATTGCCCCGAAGTCCAGCCGGCTTCGTTGCCGTTCACAATGGCATAAACCGCGAGCATCAGCGACGAAGTTACCGTTGTCGCGCCGGCTATGTCGAGACGGCCGTTCCCCGCCTGGCCGCGTCCGTCCGGCAGCAGGACGAGACAAAACACATATACTGCGACGCCGATCGGCAGATTCACCAGGAAAATCCAGTGCCAGTTGAAGGCGCTGGTCAGCACGCCGCCCAGCAATACGCCGATGCTCCCCCCACCTGCGCAGACGAAGCCGTAAATGCCCATGGCCTTGGCGCGCTCCGCCGGTTCGGTGAACAGGTTCATGATCAATGACAGCGCGACCGCCGAGACGACGGCGCCGCCCATGCCCTGTACCGCGCGCGCCACGACCAACAGCGCTTGCGAATTCGAGAGCCCGCAGGCGAGCGATGCAATCGTGAACAAGGTGATGCCAAGCAGGAACAGCTTGCGATGGCCGTAAAGATCGCCCAGTCTGCCGCCGAGCAGCAGAAAGCCGCCGAACGTAAGCATGTAGGCGTTCACGACCCACACCAGCGATATCTCGGTGAAACCGAGGTCTTCCCTGATCGAAGGCAGCGCGACGTTTACGATGGTCGTGTCGAGCACGATCATCAGGACGCCGAGACAGAGTACATAGAGTGCCAGCCAGCGCTTGTGGCTGTCGATGCTGTTTATCAAAGTGGGTCTCCTTTGATTCGGCTGCGGCAGCTCAGGCCGCTTCCAGCCAGGCAGCGAAGCGGTCCATGCAACTGCCCCAGCCGAACTGATGCGAATCGCGCGCCGCGGCGGATTCGAATTCCTGCTGGCGGAAGGTCATCAGCGTCTTCGCACCCTGGTCTTCGAAGATCATGGTCACAATCGTTTCGTGATCCGGATCGCTTGCCGGGTCATCGGAAACATAGGTGAATACCAAACGCTCCGGTTCGACAACTTCGATATAAGTGCCATGGCGCCAGTAGTCGACACCTTCGGGCGAACGCATGCATTTGCGCCATGCGCCGCCGGGCCGAAGGTCCATTTCGAGGAAGGCGACTGAGAATCCCTGCGGTGCAAACCATTTCACCAACTGTTTCCGGTCGGTCCACGCGCGGAAAACGAGACTGCGCGGCGCGTCGAAGACGCGGGTGAACAGCAGCACGCGATCCGGTGCCGGCGGCGTTGCGCCAGGTCTGTGCCTGGACAATTCCCGGGTCGTCATTGCGCCGCCGCCTGTTCCAGTCCGCGAATGTCGAGTTTGTTCATCTGCATCATTGCTTTCATGACCCGCGACGATTTGGCGGCATCCTTGTCCTGCAACAACTTACCCAGGATCGAAGGCACGATCTGCCACGACACGCCGAACTTGTCCTGCAGCCAGCCGCACCGCTGCGTCGATCCGCCTGCGGAAAGCTTCTCCCAGAGTTCGTCGACCTCTGCCTGCGTCTCGCAGTTGACGAAGAACGAAATGGCCGGCGTGAACGTGAAGGCCGGTCCGCCGTTCAGCGCGAAGAACTCCTGTCCGTCGAGCACGAAGGTGGCAGACATGACCGATCCCTTCGGCCCCGGCCCTGCTTCGCCGTAACGGCCGATACTTTCCATACGCGAATTCTTGAAAATGGAAACGTAAAAATTCATCGCCTCTTCGGCCTTGCCGTCGAACCACAGGAACGGGGTGATTTTTTGCATGCTGTTCCTTTCTGGATTTTCAACTCCTGTTGTTCTTTGCGCGGATCGATGAACTAATCCTTGATGGCTTCCACCTGGATGCGCAGGCGTACTTTGCCGGCGTCGCCCTGGCCGTACTGGCTCATCTTCATGCCATACTCGGACCAGTTGAGTTCGCCTTCTGCATCGGTGCCGCATACCTCCTTCTTCAGCATCGGGTGCGGCATGCAGTTGAACAGCTTGATGCTCAGCGTTGTCGGACGAGTGACGCCCCTGATTGTGATCTGGCCTTCAACTGTCTGGGGCTTGTCCCCGGAAAACCGGATGCTTCCCTTGTAAGTCGCGGTGGGGAATTTCTCGGTATCGAAGAAATCGTCGGAACGAGCCTTTTCGTCCATCGCAGCGAGTCCGAAATTGATGCTCGACACGTCGATGGTGACCTCCACCGTTCCCGATTTTGCGGCGCGATCGAGCGCAATCTTGCCGGTGGTCCTGTTGAACTTGCCGCGCCATACCGAGATTCCCATGTGGGAAAACTCGAGGCTGGGATAGGTGTGCATCGGATCGATCGAGTAACTCTCGGGGGCGGCGCACACGGGAAGAGAAACGGCGGCGATCACGGCGGCCGACAGGAATTGTCTGAGGGGCATGGCTTTCCTCCTGGTTGATGGCATCATTGTTTCGGCGCCGCTTCGGCCGCTACCTTCATGTCGGCGAGGCCCTTCTCGAATTCGCCCCCGACCATCTTGTCCATGTTCATGACCAGATGCAGCGCCTTCGCAAGGTAATTGTTCTTGCCTTCCATGCTCCACGTCACGGCCGTTTTGTCGCCTTCGGGCCTGAACGTGAACTCGGCGGTATTGGTGGCGGCAAAGGGTTTCGTGAATTCGAGTTTGAGGCGGACCAGTTCGCCCGGCCGGCTTTCGGTTATCGTCAGGCGGCCTTCGCCAACCTCTTTATTGCCCGCCCACGAGTAGGATGCGCCGGGACCGGCGGGCGGACCGGAAAAAGTCAGCCTCATCGCCGGATCTTTTTTCTGCCAGGGATTCCAGGCTTCCCATTTGTGCAGGTCATTGACCTGGGTGAATACCGCGGTGGCAGGGGCTGACACGGTGGCACTGCGCGTGACGCGGAAATCGTCGGGCTGCATTGCCACGACGACCGCAAGCGCGATGATGACTAGTGCGAGACCGATGAGGATGAATTTGAGCATGATTATCTCCCGGTTACCTATTGCACGATGACCATCCACGACACGCCGAAACGATCGGCGACCATGCCGAAGCGCGGAGAGAAGAAGGTCTTGTTCATCGGCATCTGCACCTGTCCGCCCTCGCCCAGCGCAGCGAACAGCCGTTCCGCT
>JANXVW010000148.1 GCA_025351455.1 Betaproteobacteria bacterium
GCTTCCGGCGTATTCAGGTCCCGGAGTTGGTCCCCGTCCTCGAAATTCTCCGCCTCTTCGCTGTCGAACTCCGTGGTGGTCGGGGCACGCCGCCCCATGGCCACCAGATAATTTTTGGCAGTGTTGATGCCTATTCTGTACAGCCATGTATAAAAAGCACTGTCTCCACGAAACGAAGGCAGTGCCCGATAAGCCTTGATGAATGCTTCCTGGGCGACGTCCTCCACTTCTGCAGGATCGCGTATGAACCGGGAAAGCAATCGTCCTAGCTTGCGCTGGTACTTTGCGACGAGCAACTCGAAGGCTTGCTTCTCTCCGCGCTGCGCCCGCTCGACCAGCGCCTGGTCAACTTCACGGTCGCCCATCTAGCTACATTTCCCGAATTTTATGATTATTGATCGCACTGCGCCGCAAAAGGCGCCAAGTATACCGAGCCCAGACCTGTTCGGGAAACGCATCGCGATTCGCATACACAGACAGAGCGGTTCCGCATTAGTTCACTGGCACCTCGAGCGGACAAATTACGGCGTGCGTGACCTTTTGCGGCATCGGCATTGCGGTACACTGCCGCGCTCCCACCATGCGAGAAAACCATGAAGCGTTTTGACGTAGCCATCGTCGGCAGCGGGCTTGCCGGCTTGACGGTTGCCCTGCACCTGGCCGATTCCAGGAAGGTGGGAATTTTTACAAAGCGCGAATTGCTGGATGGCGCCTCGAACTGGGCGCAAGGCGGCATAGCCGCCGTCCTCGCCAAAGACGACAGTCCGGCTGACCATATCAGCGATACTGAAATTGCGGGTGCCGGCCTGTGCAATCCGGAAACCACCCGCTACGTGGTCGAACACGGCCGCCAGGCGATCGAATGGCTCATCGGCCAAGGGGTGCCCTTCACCCGCGACGCATCCAGCGACCTCGGTTATCACCTGACTCGCGAAGGCGGCCACAGCCACCGGCGCGTGATTCATGCCGCGGACGCGACCGGGCATGCGGTGCAAACCACGCTGGAAGCCAAGATCAAGGCCCACCCAAACATTACCGTGCTGGAGCATTACCAGGCCGTGGACCTGATCACGGCAGGCAAGCTCGGCCTGCCGGAAAAACGCTGCTTCGGCATTTATTGCTTGAACCAGAACAGCGGCCGGGTTGAGACCGTCGCGGCAGACCAGGTGGTCCTCGCCACCGGCGGTGCGGGCAAGGTTTACCTCTACACGACCAATCCGGACACGGCGACCGGGGACGGCGTCGCCATGGGTTGGCGCGCCGGCTGTCGGGTCACGAATATGGAGTTTATCCAGTTCCACCCGACCTGCCTGTACCATCCTCACGCCAAGTCGTTCCTGATCACGGAGGCTGTCAGAGGCGAAGGCGGCATCCTGCGGTTGCCCGACGGCACCCGCTTCATGCCCGGCCATGACCCGCGGGCGGAGCTGGCGCCGCGCGACGTAGTGGCCCGGGCCATCGATTTCGAAATGAAAAAACGCGGGCTCGACTGCGTCTATCTCGATATCACGCACAAGCCGATGGCGTTCCTGAAAGAGCATTTTCCGAACATCTATGCGCGCTGTCTGGAGTTCGGTATTGATATCTCGCGCCAGCCGATCCCGGTGGTGCCGGCAGCGCATTACACCTGCGGGGGCGTGGAGGTCGATCGCGACGGGCTGACCGATCTCGCCGGCCTCTACGCAGTGGGCGAAACCGCGCACACCGGGCTGCATGGTGCCAACCGCCTGGCCAGCAATTCTCTGCTGGAGTGCCTGGTTTTCGGTAAGGCTGCCGCAACGCACATCCTCGGTCAGCCCAAACCGCGGACGCCGCCGTTACCGCAATGGGACGAAAGCCGGGTCACCGATGCCGACGAGGAGATCGTCATTTCCCACAACTGGCACGAGTTGCGCCGCTTCATGTGGGATTACGTTGGTATCGTCCGCACTAACAAGCGCCTCGAGCGCGCACGCCACCGGATCAGCCTACTGACCGAGGAAATCGAGGAGTTCTACTCGAATTTCAGGGTAACCGCCGACCTGCTTGACTTGCGCAACCTGGTGACAACCGCGGACCTGATCGTGCGCAGCGCAATGTTAAGACACGAAAGCCGGGGCCTGCATTTCAGCCGGGACTATCCGGGCTTGCTGGCAGAGGCCCGCGACACGGTGCTACAGGGGCCCTGAAACCGGCATGTCCGACCGTGCCCGGTGCCGAAGCCAGACCCTGACGCGCCGAAGATCCTCCGCCGGCGCGCTGTCGGGCATCAGGACAACCGAGCGCGACCGGCCCGGCCCAGCGGGGCGAACATTGATCACGACCAGGAGCGGCGCGACAAACGTCGAGCCCTCTATGTTTCCCGACAGGGCGCCTCCATCTGACAGGGTGAGCTCACATTGCCCGCCGTCGCGCAGGACAATTCCGGTGACGGCCGCGCCGGATAGCTGAAGCGCATCCCGGCGGACATGAAAGACCAGACTGAAAGCGAGGGCTGCGAACGCCAGTCCAGGCATCCACAAGCCCGGCAGGAATAGGATGGAACACAGGATTGCGATGCCGTGCGCCAATGCGAGTGCGCCGGCCAGCAGCGGCGAAGCCCTTATCTGTAATTGCAAAGGCGGCGCATGCATGGGACGGGCCGATTTATAATCGGCGCCAAAGGATTAATAGGGTCATGGGCGATCTGATCGATTGGAACCAAGTTGTCAGCCTCGGCGCCGCTGCCCTTCCCCATTTCGGGGATCCGCAGCGCGAATTCGAGGCTGCGCGCTCTGGCGCGGCAGTCATTCCGGTCACGCAATTCGAATTGTTGCGGTTCCACGGCAGTGACGCGCAAGCCTTTCTGCAGGGACAACTGACCTGCGATGTTGATCAGCTTAAGCGGCATCAGGCTCAATTCGGCGGCTATTGCACGCCCAAGGGGCGAGTCCTCGCCAATTTCCTGCTCATGTCCATTCCGCAAGGTTACCTGATGTACCTGCCGGCCGACGTTATCGCGTCGGTAGCCGACCGCTTGCGCAAGTTCGTGTTGCGCTCCGATGTGAAAATCGAACGCGAACAGGGCCTGCGCGCGCTGGGCCTGGCCGGCCCTGCCGCGCCCGCCCTGCTGCAACAGGACTTGGGGGCGCTACCACAATCCCGGCTGGCCGTCGGGCTCCATGCGCGCGGCTCTGTTGTGCGATTGCCGGGCGACATTTTTCTTGTGGTTGCCACGCCGGTTGACATGGCCACGCTCTGGGAGACCCTGTCAAAGCGGGCTGTCCCCGCCGGTGCGCAATGCTGGAACTGGCTGCAAATCCAGGCCGGTGTGCCATGGATTACGGCGCCAACCCAGGAGCAGTTCCTGCCGCAGATGATCGGCCTGGACGCGATCGGCGGGGTGAGTTTCGACAAAGGCTGCTACACCGGCCAGGAAATCGTTGCGCGCACGCACTACCTGGGTGAAGTGAAACGCAAGTTGCGCCATGGACGCACATCGGGCGGCGTTCGTGCCGGCGATGCGCTGCTGGCAGCAGGCGAGCAATGCGGCACCGTGCTGAATATGGCGGTAGTTCCCGGTGAGGGTTCGACCCTGCTCGCTGTCGTTTCCGAACAAGCCGACACGCCCTCGACCGTACAGCTTGCGAGCGGAGAACGCGTCGAATTGTCGGCCCCTGTGATGGCCGCTCCAGCCTGACGCTATTGTCCCTCTCTTACTACATTTATTATCGGGTTGCCGACCCTGCGCAGGCCCGCAAGCTGGTGCGGCACATCCAATCCGCGTTGAAGAGCGAAACCGGCATCGATGGACGCCTGCTCACGAAACGCGACGATCCTTCGACGTGGATGGAAATCTACGAAGGCGTGGGCGATGGCCGCAAGTTCGAACAGGCTCTCGACGTAATCCTGAGGGCCGCAAACTTTTCTGCCGCCGTGGCCGTTGGCAGCGTGCGCCACATGGAGTGCTTCGAAGATTCATGTGCCTGATCCTGATGGCGCACCGCGCCGACCCGCGCTATCCGCTGATTGTCGCCGCCAACCGCGATGAGTTTTTCCACAGGCCCGCGGCGCCAGCCGATTACTGGTCCGATGCACCGCACGTCCTCGCCGGACGGGATCTCGAAAAAAGCGGAACCTGGATGGGCGTGACCAAGGACGGGCGCTGGGCGGCCGTCACCAATTTCCGCGATGGCACGTCGGCGCAACCCGGCACACGATCGCGCGGAGGACTGGTCGCCGGCTACCTGCGTCATTCCGGCAGCGCGCAGGATCATGTAACTGCGGTTGAGTCCGAGGCCAGCGAATATCCCGGATTCAATATGCTGGTGGGCGACCGGGCCGGAGTTCACTACCTCTCGAATCGGGAGCCGGGATCGATGATGCTCGCAGCCGGCATTTATGGACTGAGCAATCATCTGCTTGATTCCCCTTGGCCGAAAGTCGAAAGCGGCAAGCGGGTGCTGCGCGAAGCGCTTGTCGAGGCCACGAAACCGGACAAGTTGATCGAAAAACTCCTGGCGGCGCTTGCGGACCGCACCATGGCCGATGACAGCACGCTGCCAAGTACCGGCATCAGCGAGGATTGGGAGAAAGTACTTTCCGCCGCCTTCATTGGTGCGCACGGCTACGGCACGCGGGCGTCCACCGTATTGTTGATGGACCCGGACGGCGAAGTCCATTTCCGCGAGCGCACGTTCGGTGAGCAGGGCGAATTAATCGAAGACCGGCGTTACCAGTTCTCTTTTGCCGAAGACCTGACGTGAAAGCTTATTCACCGCGGAGGACGCAAAAGACGCGGAGGAAAACAGGAACAATGGAAACTCGCGGCCTTTAAATTACGCCCGGCGGCGCCAAGGTGACTACCTATACCAAGTTTTTGTTGTCGAGCACTTTTCTTTTTCGCCCTTCCTCTGCGTCCTCCGCGTTCTCTGCAATGAAAGAGTGGTCGGAGTTTTTAGAGTCCCCGCTAGGAGCCTGTCGGGCTTAGCCGCCCAGAACTATTGATAGATGCTATTGTCATAGTATTATCCTGTTCGACGATGCCCGGAGTGTAGCCATGGCCAATTTCCGCCCGATCGATCGCGCCACGCCTTATCTGCTGCCGC
>JANXVW010000228.1 GCA_025351455.1 Betaproteobacteria bacterium
TATGCCCGCTGGGACATTTCGACTGTATGATGAAACTCATGCCGGGCCGGGTACTCACTGAGATCCGCAGCCTCGCTGAAATCCACGGTCATCCCGCGACATGATCACCAGAAATTACGCCACTCCCCAGGATGCGGAGCAGGCTTTTTATCGCGCCTTCGAACTCGCCGACCTGGTTGAAATGATGGCCGTGTGGGCCGAGGAGGAAGACATTGTCTGCGTCCATCCAGGCGGCGGGCGCCACAGCGGCGTGGTCGAGGTCCGCGAATCCTGGCGGCAGATCTTTTCCCAGGGCCCGCGGCTGCGCTTCCGGCTCGCGGGTAACCGCGTGTTTGCCGGGCGCATGATGTCCGTTCATAGTGTCTACGAACACGTCACGGTTGCAGGCGATCCGCGACCCACCAATCCGGTCCTTTCCACGAACATTTATGTGCTCACCGACCGCGGCTGGCGCATGCTGGTGCATCACGCGTCGCCACTTGCGCCGGAAGCCGCGCCGCAGGAGGCGCCGCCATCCGTCCTGCATTGATGCGGCCATACCGCGCCCCGTGGTGGCTTCCAGGCGGGCATCTGCAGACCATCTATCCGTACTTCCTGCTCAAGCGCCGTCCGCAGCCCTATCGCCGCGAGCGCTGGGAAACACCTGACGGCGACTTCATCGATCTCGACTGGACGGATGGGGGTGTCGACCAGACTCCGTTCGTGGCCTTGTTCCACGGCCTCGAAGGCGGATCGTCCAGCCACTATGCCACCGCATTGATGGGCGCGGTTGCGCGCCACCGCTGGCGAGGCGTAGTGATCCACTTTCGCGGTTGCAGCGGAGAGCCCAATCGCTTGCCGCGCGCCTATCATTCCGGCGACGCCGACGAGATCGGGTGGATACTGCGACGCCTGCGCGCGCTCGATCCGTCATCCCCGATGTTTGCGGCAGGCGTCTCCCTCGGCGGCAACGCACTGCTCAAATGGCTCGGCCGCGAACAAGCGTCCGCAGGCGCAATCGTCGATGCCGCCGCGGCCGTTTCCGCGCCGGTCGACCTGATGACGGCCGGAGACTTGCTCGGCTCCGGCATGAACCGCTTGTACGGCAATCATTTTCTACGCACCCTCAAGAGAAAAGGCCTGGAAAAGCTGGAACGGTTTCCAGCCCTGTACGACCCGGACGTCGTGCGAAATGCGCGTACGCTGCGCGACTTCGACAATGTCGTGACGGCGCCTTTGCACGGTTTCCGCGATACCGACGATTATTGGACGCGCGCGAGCAGCAAACCCGATCTGCGCAAGATTGCCGTCCCCACGCTGATCGTGCACGCGCGCAACGACCCCTTCCTGCCCGGCCACCACCTTCCCGCAGCGAGCGAAGTATCCGCCAGCGTGACCCTCGACTATCCCGACGGCGGCGGGCACACCGGGTTCGCGTCGGGACCGTTCCCTGGCAACCTCGACTGGCTGCCGCAGCGACTGCTGGGTTTCTTCACCGAAAATACCCCCCTACCGCTCTGAAAGCACAGGGCAGAACTCACCACAAAGACGCAAAGTACGCAAAGGAAAGGCGGGAGCGGGAGAGACACGGACACGATCTGTCGATTGTCAGTTGCACGCAGGACTGTTCCTACATTCCTTTTTTGCGACCCCTTTGCGTCCTTTGCGCCTTTGCGGTGCAATAGATTTTTGCCTTAGGCAGGAACCCGACGCGGAACGGGAAGTCTGCGTATGTGATAATCGACCGCAAATAAACTCACACATTCGCCATGGCATCCATTCCGTCCGAAATCTTCAAGGCTTACGACATCCGCGGCATCGTTGGCAAGACGCTTACGCCCGAGGGCGTCGAATCGATCGGCCGCGCGATCGGCTCGCAGGCGCGCGAACTTGGCCAGGAAAAAGTCTGCATCGCACGCGATGGCCGGTTGTCCGGTCCATCGCTTGCGCAGGCGCTTGCGCGAGGCCTGCAGGCAGCGGGTGTGCAGGTCATCGACGTCGGACGGGTGACCACGCCGATGTTGTATTTCGCTACCCATCATTTGCAGACCGGCTCAGGGGTCATGGTGACCGGCAGCCACAATCCACCGGACTACAACGGACTCAAGATGGTCGTCGCCGGAGAAACCCTTTCGGGCGCTGCCATCCAGGAACTGCGAAAGCGCATCGAGTCCAACAAACTGGCATCGGGCAGCGGCAGCTACAGCCAGGCCGACGTTGCCGAGGCTTACCTGAAGCGCGTCATCGGCGACGTCAAGCTGAAACGCAAAATGCGCATCGCGGTGGATTGCGGCAATGGCGTACCGGGGGCATTTGCGCCGGACCTGTTTCGACGCCTGGGCTGCGACGTAGAGGAATTGTTCTGTGAAGTGGACGGCACCTTCCCGAACCATCATCCCGACCCGTCGCAACCGGAGAACCTGCAGGACCTGATCGCGGCGCTGAAAAAAGGCGATGCCGAAATCGGCCTGGCTTTCGACGGCGACGGCGACCGCCTTGGTGTGGTCACCAGGAAGGGTCAGGTCATCTTCCCCGACCGGCAGCTCATGCTGTTCGCGGCCGACGTGCTCGCGCGCAATCCCGGCGCTGAAATCCTGTTCGACGTCAAATGCACGCGCAACCTGGCGCCGTGGATTCGCGAACACGGCGGCAAGCCCACTATGTGGAAGACTGGCCATTCCCTGATCAAGGCCAAGATGAAGGAGACGGGCTCGCTGCTGGCCGGCGAAATGAGCGGCCATGTTTTCTTCAAGGAACGCTGGTATGGATTCGACGACGGCGCCTATGCCGGTGCACGCTTGCTGGAAATCCTGAGCGGCGTCCCGGACATCCAGGCGGCGTTCGACAGGCTGCCGGATTCGATCAACACGCCGGAACTGCAGATCAAGCTTGGCGAAGGCGAGAACTACGCGCTGATCGAAAAACTGCAAAAGAGCGCTGTTTTTTCCACGGCGCGCGAGATCATCAAGATCGACGGGTTGCGTGTCGAGTATGCCGACGGCTTCGGCCTGGCGCGCTCATCGAACACCACGCCGGTGGTGGTGCTGCGCTTCGAGGCCGACAACGCCGCCGCACTCAAACGCATCCAGGAAGATTTCCGGCATGTGCTGTTGCAGGCGGCCCCCGCTGCAAAGCTGCCGTTCTAGCCCGGATATTTCACCAGGCCACCCCCCGTTGGCTTGCAGGTGCGTCTGTGCAGCCAATTTAGGGGCGTTGAGTTCGCGCCCAAATTGGATTTGGGGTTACGCGGATTCTGGCGGGTTCTGGCCGGCCATATCGGGCATGCCCATCTTGCCAATAGAATGATCTATTGGCTGCGCCGGTCGAGCCCGATCTGTCGCGCCCAGTCCTCCGCCATAATTCCGCGTCCTGATGAAATATCCGGGTTAGCGGCTCTGCTCCTCGAGCATCTTCTTCAGGTTGTCGAGTCCGCTCTTGTAGGCGCCATTGAGGAAATCGAGCGCAGACTTATCGTCCTGTTCTTGGGGCGGTTCGTCGGTCCAGTAAGCGAGGCGCTTGAAGCGTCCGCGCCACTCGACGACGCAGTGGCCGTTGCCGGCGTCCTTGACCACGACCTCGGAATAATAATCCGACGCCCTCACCACGCCATCGACGTAGGTATAGGCCATGCGCCGGTTATCGGGATCGTAGTCGAGCAGTTTCTCGGTGACCTGGGTGCCGTCGCCACGGCGACGCAACAGCCGGATGGCGCCGGTTTCGTTTCTCTTGTGCAATATCAGGCGACTGGATTCCGCGCCCGGCGCCCAGCGCTGGATGCCGCCGAAATCGCCGATCATCGCCCACACCTCGTCGGCGGGCGCGTCGATCGTGATGGTATGAAAGATGTTCAGGTCCTGCGCGTCCGCGAACGCGGACAACGAACTTGCGGCCAGAGCCGCTCCAGCGAACCATTTTGCCAGCCTGTTCATAGCTCCCCCTGTCGCCGGCAAACCGCCGGTCCTATGATGAGATGCGCGCCTTCACCCAATCGCCCACGCTTGCCAGCGCCGCCGGTAACTTGGCGGGCTCCGTGCCTCCAGCCTGAGCCATGTCCGACCGGCCGCCGCCTTTGCCGCCGACCTGCTGCGCAACGAAATTCACCAGTTCGCCGGCCTTCACCTTTGCTGTGAGGTCGGCGGTCACCCCGGCAATCAGGGTGACCTTGTCGTCTTCCACTGCGCCGAGGACGATGGCCGCCGACTTGAGTTTGTCCTTGAGCTTGTCCATTGTTTCGCGCAACGTCTTCGCATCCGCGCCGTCGAGCCTGGCCGCCAGCACTTTGGCGGAGCCTACCGCAATGGCCTGATCGGCGAGATCGTCGCCTTGTGAACTGGCAAGCTTCGACTTGAGCCTGGACAACTCCTTTTCCAGTGCCTTTTTCTCGTCGAGCAGACTGCTCACCGCCACTTCGACCATGCCGCCGGTCGGCGGCACACGAAGTTGCCTCGCGACTTCCTGCAACTCCTGCAACTGGCTGTTCATCATTGCCAGCGCACTGTCGCCGGTCGTCGCTTCCACACGGCGGATGCCTGCCGCGACGCCGCCTTCCGAATAAATCTTGAACACGCCGATATCGCCGGTGCGCGACACATGCGTACCGCCGCACAGTTCGCGCGAATTGCCGATGTCGAGTACGCGGACTTCGTCGCCGTATTTTTCGCCGAACAGCATCATCGCGCCGGCCTTCTTCGCTTCTTCAATCGGCAGGACGCGGGCCTTGGTGGCCGCATTCTGCAGGATCTGGTCGTTGACCAGGAGCTCGACCTGGCGAATTTCTTCGTCGGTCATCGGCTTGTCGTGCGCAAAATCAAAGCGCGTCTTGTCCGTGTCGACCAGGGATCCTTTTTGCTGAACGTGGGGGCCCAGCACATCGCGCAAGGCCTTGTGCATGATGTGCGTCACCGAATGATTGCGCATGGTGCGCGCGCGCAGCGCCGTATTCACGCGTGCCTCGAGCTTGTCGCCCACTTTCAGCGCACCGGTCTTGAGCGTGCCGTGATGGCCAAACACCTCGGACTGGATTTTCTGCGTGTCGGTGACTTCGAATGAGCCGCTGGCGGCCACGAGTTCGCCCTTATCGCCCACCTGACCGCCCGATTCAGCATAGAAGGGCGTGGTATCCAGCACGACGATGGCGTTCTGTCCCGATGCAATCTCCTGCACGACCGATCCGTCCACGTAGATCGCCGTCACGACCGCTTCGCCCGCCAGGCGGTCGTATCCGGTGAATAGCGTCTTGTCCCCGGAATAGGTGACGCCGAGACTGGCCTTGAATTTTCCGGCGGCGCGCGCCTGTTCACGCTGCCGCGACATCGCCGATTCGAAGCCGGCCATGTCCAGCGTGATGCCACGCTCGCGCGCGATGTCCGCGGTCAGGTCCACCGGGAAACCGAACGTGTCGTAGAGCTGGAACACGGTTTCGCCATCGAGCATCCTGTCTTCACGGTGCAACGCGTTTTCGAGCATTTTCATGCCGTTTTCCAGCGTTTCCGCAAAGCGGTCTTCTTCCTGCTTCAGGACATCCGATACGCGTTTCTCCGCAGCCCGCAGTTCCGGGTACGCGTCTCCCATCACTCGCGCAACATCGGTTACCAGCTTGTGGAAAAACGGCTGCTTCTGTCCCAGTTTGTAGCCATGGCGGATCGCGCGGCGAATGATCCGGCGCAGCACGTATCCGCGGCCTTCATTACCGGGAATCACGCCGTCGGTGATCAGGAAGGAACAGGCGCGGATGTGGTCCGCGATGACCCGCAGCGAACTGGACTCGAGGTCCTTCGCGCCGGTTGCTTTGGCGGCCGCCCTGATCAGGTCCTGGAACAGGTCGATTTCGTAATTGCTGTGCACGCCCTGCAAGACCGCAGCGATGCGCTCCAGGCCCATGCCGGTGTCGACCGACGGTTTCGGCAGCGGATGCATGGTGCCGGCTTCGTCGCGATTGAATTGCATGAACACCAGGTTCCAGATTTCAATGTAGCGGTCGCCATCCGCGTCCGCCGTGCCCGGCGGGCCGCCGGCTATGCCCGGACCATGGTCGTAGAAGATTTCCGTGCACGGCCCGCAGGGGCCGGTATCGCCCATCTGCCAGAAGTTGTCGCTCTGGAATTTCTGGCCGCCCGTTTTGTCGCCAATGCGCGCGATGCGTTCCTTCGGCACCCCGATCTCGTTGGCCCAGATCCCGTAAGCCTCGTCGTCCGTCTCGTACACGGTGATCCACAGGCGCTTCGGATCGAGGCCATATTCCCTGGTCAGCAATTCCCAGGCAAAGCGGATGGCATCGCGTTTGAAGTAATCGCCGAAGCTGAAATTGCCCAGCATCTCGAAGAAAGTGTGGTGGCGCGCCGTGTAGCCTACGTTCTCCAGGTCATTATGCTTGCCGCCCGCCCGCACGCAGCGCTGCGATGTCGTGGCGCGCACATACGGGCGCTTATCCTGGCCGAGGAAGACGTCCTTGAATTGCACCATGCCGGCATTGGTGAACAGCAGGGTCGGATCGTTGCCCGGGACGAGCGGGCTGGACGCCACGATGGTGTGGCCTTGTTTCTTGAAGTATTCGAGAAAACGAGTACGGATTTCGCTGCTTTTCATTGCCTGGGTGACCTGGATTCGAAAAAAGTCCGAACCACGGGGCCCGGCGCAAGGAGCGGATTATTGCATTACCGGCGGCGACGGGGCTACTGCTCCTCGCTGCGTAACACCTTATGTACCGCCTCGGCGGAAAATCCCCGGCTGGCGAGGAATCGCGCCTGCTTCGCACGCTGTTCTAGGGTCGTGGGCAGGCTGCCGAACTTCTTTTTCCAGACCGCGCGGGCCGCCTCGACCTCGCCGTCCCTCAACCGGGATTGCGCGGCGGAGAGGGCCGCCTCGGAGACGCCCTTTTCGCGCAACTCGTGCAGGATGCGGGCCGCGCCGAACCGGCGCCGGCGCACGGTGGTCAGTTGCTCGACGAAGCGGGCTTCGGACAGCCAGCCGCGCTTCTCCAGGTCGTCGAGCAGGGGCCCGATCTCGGCGGGATCCTCGGCATGGGGTTGCAGCTTGGCCTGCAACTCCTGCCGGGAATGTTCGCGCCGCGCCAGCGCTTTCAGCGCGCGGGTACGCAGGCTGGGCGGTGGCGCGGGCAATTCGGCGCGTTACTCCGCTTCCAGAATCTGGGCCAGCGGTTTCTCGGCCACGTGTGCGCGGATCTTGCCCTCGATTTCCCTCGCCATCTCCGCATGTTCCTTGAGGAATTCGCGGGTGTTGTCCTTGCCCTGGCCGATGCGTTCCTTGCCGTAGCTATACCAGGCGCCGGACTTCTCGATGATGTTGTAGAGCACGCCCAGTTCGATGATTTCGCCTTCGAGCGATATACCTGTGCCGTAGAGGATATCGAATTCAGCCTGACGGAACGGCGGCGCCACCTTGTTCTTGACCACTTTGGCGCGGGTCTCGCTGCCGATCACTTCCTCGCCCTTCTTGATCGAGCCGATGCGGCGGATGTCGATGCGCACCGAAGCATAAAACTTCAGCGCATTACCGCCCGTCGTGGTTTCCGGGTTGCCGAACATGACGCCGATCTTCATGCGGATCTGGTTGATGAAAATCACCAGTGTGTTGGAGCGCTTGATGTTCGCGGTCAGCTTGCGCAAGGCCTGCGACATCAGCCGTGCCTGCAGCCCCATCTGCGGCTCGCCCATCTCGCCTTCAATTTCCGCCTTCGGCGTCAACGCTGCAACGGAGTCGATGACGACCACATCCACGGATCCGGAACGCACCAGCATGTCGGCAATCTCCAGCGCCTGCTCGCCGTTATCGGGCTGCGAGATCAGCAGTTCGGAAACGTTGCAACCGAGCTTCTGCGCATATTGCGGATCAAGGGCGTGTTCAGCGTCGATGAAAGCGGCAGTGCCGCCGATTTTCTGCATCTGGGCAATGACCGACAGCGTCAGCGTGGTCTTGCCGGAAGATTCCGGCCCGTAGATTTCGACGATGCGCCCGCGCGGCAGACCGCCGATACCCAGGGCCAGGTCCAGTCCAAGCGAGCCGGTGGAAACGACTTCGATATCCTTGGCTATGTCCTTCTCGCCAAGGCGCATGATCGAGCCCTTGCCGAACTGTTTTTCGATCTGGGAAAGGGCTGCGGAAAGCGCCTTGCTGCGGTTCTCGTCCATTCACTATTCCTCTCTAAGTCAACGCTGAATTATTGCATTAAAAGTTGCTTCGATAGCAGTGCTGCTCTAGCCCCGCCTTCAATCGTCAAAGCAAATCGGTGCAGGCCGGAATCGTCCGATAAAGCTTCGCGAAACACACACGCCAGCCAGCGAGTTCACGCATGAAGTCATGCTACTGTATTTATATACAGTATCGCAAATTTTACCGGAGACTATTTTGCAAACTCAGGAAAAGCAAAGAGTTACGTTAGAAGTCAGGGGGCGACGGCTCGCCACCGCCGGCCAAAATCCGGTTGTCGCGCGAGGCGACGGTCAGGCCTTCCGGCCAAGCAGCACGAGCATTCCGTCGAGCGCAGCAATGACCGTTTTCCGGCGCACGGCGTCGCGGTCGCCCTGGAAATGCATGGCCCGCGCTTCAACGCTGCCATTCTTGTCTGCCCACGCCAGCAAGACCGTGCCGACCGGCTTCGTCCGCGACCCGCCGTCCGGCCCCGCAATACCGCTGACCGCCACCGCAACGTGCGCGCGGCTCCTGGCCAGTGCGCCAGCCGCCATTTCCCTGACCGTCTGCTCCGACACCGCACCGAACGCGTCCAAAGTGTTCGCGCTGACGCCAAGCATCTCCTGCTTGGCGTCGTTCGTATAAGTGACGAAGCCGCGGTCGAACCACTTCGAGCTGCCGGGCACCATGGTGACAGCCTGGCCGATCCAGCCGCCGGTGCAGGATTCCGCCGCGGCCATCATCAGGTTGCGCGCCTTGAGTGCAGCGCCGACCTTTTCCGACAATTCATACAATTCCGTATCCATCGGCTTCATCCGAACAGGATTTTCCAGGCGGCCAGGCAAAGCAGCGTATAGAACGCCGCGAGCAGGTCGTCGAACATCACACCGAGTCCATTGCGGATGGTGCGATCGAAGTGCCGGATCGGCATCGGCTTGACGATGTCGAACAGGCGGAACAGCAAAAACGCGAACGCCTGCCAGAGCGGCGAGGCTGGCGTGAAATACAGCACGATCAGAAAGGCGACGGTCTCGTCCCAGACCATGCCGCCGTGATCGTGCACGCCAAGCCGCCTGCCGGTTACCTGGCATGCCCAGACGCCGAGAGCGAAGAGCACGACCACCAGCACGACGAATGCCTGGTCGCCCATCCGGGGAAGCAACCACGCATGCATCGGCAACGCCAGCAATGTGCCGAATGTGCCGGGCGCAAACGGAATCAGGCCGATCCCGAATCCAAAAGCAAGGAGATGCGCCGGATGCGAGAACACGAATCGCGCGGATGGCCGGCCGGCAACGTCAGCGGAAGTGGTCAAAGCCCCGCTCCTCGAGTTGCAGCGGCTCTCCTGCCGCATCCATTACGACGACTGCGTTGCCCTCCACGACCCGCCCAATGCGCGCAAGCGCGAGGTCCAGCGTCGCCGCAAGCGATTCGATCGCACTGGCTCGCGCGGGGGCGGCTGTGAAGCAGAGCTCATAGTCGTCGCCTCCCGCAAGGATCGCGCGCCGGACGCGCGGCTGATCGCGTAGCGTCCGCAGATCGGCGGAACACGGAACCGCAGCGTACTCGACCCTGGCGCCCACGCCCGAACGTTCGCAGATATGCCCGAGATCGCCCAGCAAGCCGTCCGATAGGTCGATGGCGCTGTGGGCGAGTGCTACCAATTCGAGTCCGAGCGTAATGCGCGGCGTCGGCCAATCCAGCCGGACGCGGCAACGGTCGAACGCCGTCTGTTCCAGGTTCAGTTTGCCGCGCCGGTGGGCAACCGCTGCCGCGGCATCGCCGAGTTGGCCGGATACCCAGATATCGTCTCCGATCTTCGCGCCGTCGCGCCGCAAGGCCTTGCCCTGCCCGACTTCGCCCATGATCTGAACACAGATGTTCCGGGGCCCGCGCGTGGTGTCGCCGCCGACCAGATCCACGCCGTGCTTGTCAGCCAGCGCAAAGAACCCGCGCGAAAATCCTTCCAGCCATTGCGCATCGATCTCCGGCAATGCCAGCGCCAGCATCGCCCAGCGGGGTATCGCTCCCATGGCCGCGATGTCCGACAGATTCACCGCCAGCGCCTTGTGGCCAAGCGCCTGCGGATCGACGTCCACGAAAAAATGCACGCCCTCGACCAGCATGTCGGTCGAGGCGACCAGTTCGTTCCCCGGCGTCACCGACAGCAACGACGCATCGTCCCCGACCCCCAGCCTCGCGTGGCGCGGCGCCCGCGTGAAATATCGCGATATCAGGTCGAATTCCGGCGAGGGCGGACGACGGGAGGAACTATCCATCTGCGAAGTTTAAGGCGCAGGACCGTGACGTGTCTGGATTTATTGCCTCGGCCTGACGATTGCCAGCGCCCGGTAAACGCTGAATCAGAAAGCTACTTGCACGGAGACGTAAATCGCCTCCTGATTCAACTTGTCGGCGATCTGACCCAGGTCCACGTAGGCGGCCGTGATCGAAATCCGCTTGTTCGGCACGAACGCGATGAAGAAATCGTGGACATCCTGCTCCTGGAAAGCACTCAGGTTATCGGGCTTCTGCCGATATTCCGCGCCCAGCAGCACCTTGTCGCAAAGGAACACGCCACCCGAAACTTCGGCCATCGCCTGATAGTGATCGTTCTTGTCGCCACCGAATCCGAGCAGGCCGAGTTGATTGGCGCGCGTCGCACGCACGGTGGCGTTCAGCAGCAGGTTGCGCCCGAACACCGCGGCGAGATAGACCTTGGTCGCTGACAGGTAGAAGTCGGCGTCGGCATCGCGTTTCGCACCGAGCAATCGTGGCACCGCCCTATCCTCATTGTGCTTGTAGATTGCGCCGACGGCGACTTGCGGCCACCAGCGGTCCTGGTCGAATACCGCGTCTCCGAGCACTTTCAATTTGACGCCGACCAAGTTCTGGTTGATGCTCTGGCCCGGAACGGTGCTGCCCAGGCCAAGGCGCTGCTGCGCGAACGAGATTTCCAGTCGATCATGAATTCCCACTGCGATCCCGGCGGAATGCAGGCGAAAATCACTCGGATCGGCCTGCGTGTAAAACGCCGTGACACCGATCTGGTCGCGCGTGCCATATCCCGTGATCAGTGCCCAGGGCACCAATCCACCGCCGCCCGCCCCTTCGATCTGGGTTACGCCGCCGGTCGCCAACAATCGGCTGCCGGCTTCCGGAAGCATGTCGGCCCAGGCCAGTTGCACAGGGAACAACAGGAGCATCAGCAGGTGCTTCATGCGGGTCCTTCTCCGGTTTTCATTTAAAATCCAGGTTATCCGACTGCTTTTCGCGAAGTATACCCAACCATGAAGAAAGCCTTCCTTCCCGCTTTGCTGATCGGCACGGCAATGATGAGTGCAACGGTTGCGTATGCCGATGGCAGCTTGTTCGATCGCATGGGCGGCGCGCCGGTCGTGACCAAAGTGGTGGATCAATTGCTCGACCTTTCGATGAACGATCCGCGCACCAAGCGCTCGTTCCAGAAAATCAACCTCAAACGCCTGCGCGAAAAACTGAACGAACAGATCTGCGCGCTATCGAATGGTCCGTGCCAATACTCCGGCGACAGCATGAAAGACGTTCACGGCGGGCTCGACATTACCGATGCGGAGTTCAACGGCCTGGTCGAGCATCTGACCATCGCGCTGAATGCCAACGGCGTGGGCCTGCGCGAAAAGAACGAGTTGCTCAAACTGCTCGCCCCCATGAAACGTGACGTCGTGACGAAGTAGGCATGCGCCCGTGAAAAAAATGATCCGTTCTGCCTGCCTGGGCGCGGTGTTCGTGGCGGCGTGCGCCCCCGCTGCGGCCGGCACCCTGAGTGCCATCGTGACCGACGCCGGCGGTGCTCCGGTTGCCGACGCCGTGATTTATGCGGTCGCGCTGGGCGCGAGGCCGGCGGTCGCGCCGCGTCCGGCCATCATGGACCAGGTGAACAAGGAATACTTTCCGCTGGTGGTCCCGGTGCAGGTCGGGGCCGCCGTGACCTTCCCCAACAAGGACAACATCCGCCATCAGGTCTATTCCTTTTCGCCGGCAAAAGTGTTCGAAATGAAACTGTACGCCGGGACGCCCGCGAAGCCCGTCGTGTTCGACAAGCCCGGCGCGGTCGTGCTCGGATGCAACATCCACGACTGGATGGTCGGCTATATTTATGTGGTCGATACGCCGTATTTCGCGAAAACCGGCAAGGCCGGTTCGGCCAGGCTCGAAGCATTGCCGCCCGGCGATTACCAGGTGCGCGTCTGGCATCCCTATATGAAGGCCGAGGCCGCCTTGCTGACGTTGAACCTTGCGGAGGGTGCAACCGGAGACGCATCGTTCCGGTTGGAACTTTCCGCTCCGCAAAAAGTACCGCCGGCAGAAAAATAGAATCTCTCCCGTGGTCCTACGCAGCCTCCAGACGCGCATCATCGTTTTTTTCGTGCTCCTGCTGTGCATTTTGCAGGGCATGGCCCTGTTTCTGATGAGCGCGGCGAACGAACGCATTGCCAAGAACCAGATCGCGCAGGAACTCGTCGTCGGCGAACGTGTATTCCGGCGCCTGCTGGAACAGAACAGCCAGCAACTCGCGCAGGCGGCGTCCGTGCTCGCAGCCGATTTTGCTTTTCGCGAAGCGATAGCGACCCGCGACGAAGGGACGATCGCCTCGGTGCTCGGCAACCACGGCCGGCGTATCAACGCCAATGTCGTCATGCTCGCGGACCTGGACAAGAAACTGCTTGCCGATTCGCTGCACGCAACGGCGACGCAATCGACATTCCCATTCCCGACATTGATCGAATCCGCACAACAGCACGGGCGGGCCTCGGACACGGTATTGATGGACGGCCGTCCCTATCAGCTCGTCGTCGTGCCGGTGCTCGCCCCGATACCCATCGCCTGGGTCGCCATGGGTTTTGTCATCGACGACAGCGTCGCACAGGACCTGCAGGCGTTGTCCGGATTGCAGGTCTCGTTTCTTTCCCGAAGCGGAAACGGCTCATGGACGGTACACGCGTCCACCCTGCCATCCGCTTCGCGCGGAGAACTCGCCGCTCACCTGGGCGTGCCGGGCGCAACCCTTACCCTGCCGCTTGCCGGTGAAGACTACGAAACGCGGCGCTCGATCCTGCATGAGCGCGGCGACGTCCAGATCACCGCCGTGCTGCAACGCGCGTTGAAGGAGGGATTGGCCCCGTTCACCCGGCTGCGCGACACGCTGATCGCATTGGCCCTGGCAAGCATTGCGCTCTCCATACTCGGGTCGGTATTGATCGCCCGCAGCATCGCCGGCCCGATCAACCGGCTGGCGGGTGTGGCGCGCAAGGTCCGCGACGGCGACTATTCGCAGAAGGCCGAGTCCGGCCGCTCGGACGAAATCGGTGATTTCGCCGACAGCTTCAACTACATGCTGGAAGGCATATTCGAGCGCGAATCGAAGATCCTGCGGCTCGCCTACGAAGACACGCTGACCGGCCTGCCCAATCGCGCCATGTTCATCGACCGGCTCGAGCAGGCGATTCAGGCCAGCCGGCGCAGCGGCGAACCGGTCGTCGTCATGATGATGGACCTGAACCGCTTCAAGCCGATCAACGACAGCCTTGGCCACCCGGTTGGTGACCAGGTTCTGCAGGAGGTCGCGCGGCGGCTGCGCGATTCGCTGCGCGAATCCGAGACCGTCGCCCGTTTCGGCGGCGACGAATTTGCCGTGTTGCTGCCGGTCGGAGGGATGCAGCGTGCCACGAGTGCGGTCAATCAGATCGAGCGGGCGCTGGCCTCGCCCATCCTGACGCAGGGACAACCGATCGACCTCGGGGCAAGCATCGGAATCGCGGTCTTTCCGAGCTACGCCGAGGATTCCACCACGCTCATCCGCCATGCCGACATCGCCATGTATGTCGCCAAGCGCAACAGCGCCAGCTTCACCGCCTACGAGCCGGATTTCGAACAAGGCAAGCCGAGCCAGCTGTCGTTGCTCGGCGAACTTCGCAGCGCCGTCGAAGAGGACCAGCTGACGCTGTACTACCAGCCAAAGGTCGACCTGCGCTCCGGCGCCTCCGGCAGTGTCGAGGCCCTGGTGCGCTGGGTGCACCCGAAACGCGGGTTCGTCTCGCCGATCGACTTCATTCCGTTTGCCGAACAGACCGGCTATATCAAGGCCGTCACCCGCTGGGTGCTGGAGCGGGCACTAAGGCAATGTGGTGAATGGCACATGCGCGGCCTAGACGTAAAAATTTCCATCAACATGTCGGCGCGCGACCTGAACGCCGAACTGCCGGTCATGGTTTCGGAGCTGACCGCCCGATTCAGGATCCCCCTGCCGCTTGTCTGCCTCGAAATCACCGAGAGCGCCGTCATGGAAGATCCCGCGCGCGCGCTCGAAACGCTGGAACGGCTGCACCAGCTGGGCATACGGCTGTCGATCGACGACTTCGGCACCGGTCACTCCTCCCTTGCGTACATCCGCAAGCTGCCCGTGAAGGAGATGAAGATCGACCGTTCGTTCGTGCGCAACATGGTGGCCGACAAGGACGATGCCGTCATCGTGCGCTCGACCATCGAGCTGGGCCACAACATGGGTCTCAAGGTTGTGGCCGAAGGCGTGGAGGACCACGCCGCACTGATGCTGCTGACCAAACTGGGCTGCGACGAAGCGCAGGGCTACTTCATCGCCAAGCCGTTGCCGCCCGAAGAGTATGAAGCCTGGCTGCGCCGACGCCAGGAAATCGGGGACAAACTGACAGAAAGTGGATTCATCTCCGACCGGAGACCCTGAGCGGGTCGAAGGCCCAAACGCCTTTGACTCGATCAGCCCTTCGCGACCTTCTGCATGAACGCCTGGTACTCGTCTTCCTTCATGGTGAAGCTGTGCTCGGCCAGCGGAAACTGGCCCTTGTGCACGTCTTCCTGGAAATCCGCCAGTGCCTTGCCGATGACGTCCCAGCAATTCGCGTAGCGCTTGACGAACTTCGGCGTGAAGCGGTCGAACAGGCCGACCATGTCGTGCAGCACCAGGTTCTGCCCGTCACAATGCGGTCCGGCACCGATGCCGATGGTCGGAATGGTGAGCTTATCGGTGATGACCTGCGCGACGCGATCCGGGATCGCTTCGAGCACGATCGCGAAGCAGCCGGCTTCTTCCATCGCCAGCGCATCTTTCAATAACTGCACGCCGGTCTCCGCGCTCTTGCCTTGCACCTTGAAGCCGCCGAGCTTGGAAACCAGCTGCGGGGTCAGGCCGATGTGGGCCATGACCGGCACGCCCGATTTGACCACCGCTTCCGCGATCGGTGCGAAATCTTCCCCACCTTCGAGCTTGACGACGTCGGTGCCGCCTTCCTTGAGCATGCGCATGGCGTTGTTGATCGCGTCCGCGGTCGAGGCGTGATACGCGCCGAGCGGCAGGTCGCCGACCAGCAATGAGCGTTTGGCTGCGCGCGAGATTGCCTTGGCGTGATGGATCATCTCGTCCATCGTCACCGGCACCGTGCCCGAGTAACCCAGTGCAGTCATGCCCAGCGAGTCGCCGATCAGAATGCAGTCGATGCCGGAGCGGTCGACCAGTTGCGCCGTCGGATAATCCACCGCGGTGACCTGGAAAATCTTTTCACCGCGGTCGACTTTGGCCTGCAGATCGAAAATCGTCAGTTTCTTCGGCGCCGCTGCTTCTGCCATTTTTCTCTCCTCCTTCAAGAAATCATATTTGCACCGCAAAGACGCAAAGGACGCGAAGAATATCGGTAGTGGAGATCACCGCCAAAGTTTGCTGTCCGCCGGGGCCGATTTCCGAGGGTGGGATCCATTCCTGCGAATCCAATTTGTGCTTCCCTTTGCGTCCTTTGCGTCTTTGCGGTGACATCGTGAACTAGCTGGTCTGCGCGCGACGCGCGCCGATCTCATTAGGTCGTAACTCTGCGGCGAGCTTGTCGAGCACGCCGTTGACGTACTTGTGGCCGTCCGTGCCGCCGAAGCTCTTGGCGAGTTCGATCGCTTCGTTAATGATGACCCGGTAAGGCGTATCCGCATGGTCGCGCAACTCGAAAGCGGACAGCAGCAACAGCGCATGCTCAACCGGCGACAATTCCTTCATCTTACGGTCGAGCAAAGGCGTGAGCAGTTCGCGTAGTGCGTCTGCATTGGAAATCACGCCGCGCAGTAAAGCTTCGGCCAGGGCCTGGTCGGCCTTGGGAAACTCCTTCTGCTCCTTGAGTTGCGCGAGCAGGGTCTGCGCATCGGATTCATTCAGCAGCCACTGGTAGATGGCCTGCAGCGCGAACTCGCGGGCGCGGCGCCTACTGTTCTTCATCGATAGCCTGCATCAGGTTCGCCATTTCCACGGCCACGCGCGCGCAGTCCGCGCCCTTTTCATGCATGCGGGCTTCGGCCTGGTCGTCGTCGTTCGTGGTCAGGATGCCGTTCGCGATCGGTACGCCGGTATCGAGCTGCACCATCGCCACGCCGTCCGCCGATTGATTCGACACGACCTCGAAATGATAAGTCTCACCCCGTATGACCGCGCCGAGCGCAACCAGCGCATCGAACCGCCCCGTACCCGCCAGTTTCTGCAAGGCGAGCGGGATCTCCAGCGCGCCGGGCACCGTCACCACCTCGATATCGCCGTTGGCCACCCCCAGCTTGGCGAGTTCCGCCGTGCAGGCCGAGAGCAGACCGTCGCCGATGTCCTGGTTGAACCGGCCGACCACGATGCCGATGCGCAATGCGGTGCCGTCGAGGTCGGGCTTGTATTCGAATGTTTCGCTGTCGCTCATTAGGTTCCGTGATTGGTGATTGGTGATTGGTGATTGGTGAAGAATCGATCACCTCTTATTTCGTTCAGTATCAGATTATCGCCCCAGGCTCCCCGCCAATCACTAATTACCAATCACCATTCACGGCCTTTCAAGATATCCCGTCACTTCCAGGTCGAAGCCCGCCATGCTCGGCATCTTGCGCGGCGCGGCGAGGAGTTTCATGCGTGTCACGCCGAGGTCGCGCAGGATCTGCGCGCCGATCCCGTAAGTGCGCAAGTCGACTTTCTGCACCGTTGCATCTTCCGCCATGTTCAACCGGTCCAGCAACTCCGCACCGGTCTCGGTGCGATGGAGCAATACCACCACGCCGCTATGCGAAGCCGCGATCACGCGCAATGCGTCATGCAGGTTCCACGAGTGGCTGCGGCTGCCGGCATCGAGCAGGTCAGCCACCGACAGCGGCTCGTGCACGCGCACGAGCGTCTCATGTTGCGCCGAGATTTTTCCCTTCACCAGCGCAATGTGGGTGTCTCGCGAGCTTTTGTCGCGGTAGGCGACCAGGCGAAAAGCGCCGTGCACGGTCGCGAGATCGCGTTCGGCAACCCGCTCGACCAGGGATTCCGTCCGGCTGCGATACTGGATCAGATCGGCGATGGACCCGATCTTGAGCTTGTGCGTGCGCGCGAATTCGACCAGGTCGGGCAGGCGCGCCATTTCGCCGTCATCCTTCAGCACCTCGCAAATCACCGCCGCGGGCACCAGCCCGGCAAGTTGTGCCAGGTCGCACCCGGCTTCGGTATGCCCGGCGCGGACCAGCACGCCGCCCTTTTGCGCCATCAGCGGAAAAATATGGCCGGGTTGCACGATGTCCTCCGGCTTCGCTTCCTTCTTCACCGCCGCTTGTACGGTGCGGGCGCGGTCGGCCGCCGAAATACCGGTCGTCACGCCGCTCGCGGCTTCGATCGACAACGTGAAGTTGGTGCCCATGCGCGAACGGTTGTCACCCACCATCAGCGGCAGGTCGAGCTGGCGACAGCGATCCTCGGTCAGGGTCAGGCAGATGAGCCCGCGCCCGTGCTTCGCCATGAAATTCACGGCTTCCGGCGTGACGAACTCGGCCGCCATGAGCAGGTCGCCTTCGTTCTCGCGATCTTCCTCGTCGACCAGCACGACCATCTTCCCGGCGCGAATGTCGGCCAGGATGTCCTGCGTGCTGCTGATCGTGGCGCTCACGACTTTCCCTCGGCGA
>JANXVW010000251.1 GCA_025351455.1 Betaproteobacteria bacterium
ACTTCCCGGCTCGCCTTGAGGATGAAGGTGTAGCTGCCCGGCGTCGACTTCTTGAGCGACCGGTATTGTATGTTGTCGACGACCGCATATTGGCCGAGTTCGGAGAGATCGCGGCACACCAGCGTGAAATGATGGCGTACATCCACCTGGCGGATGCGTCGTATGCGCTCCATCGCGCCTTTGTCACCAAGATGACAGCCCAACGCATAACAGGAGTCCGTCGGATAGACCATCAGGCCGCCATCACGCACGATCTCGACCGCGCGACGAATGAGCCGCGGCTGGGGGTCTTCCGGATGTACCGCGATATACTGGGCCATGTGCAAGCGTCATCTCGTCGCCCGCAACCGCTGCCATACCGCCGGTATGCCGGCGGGGATTTCGGTCACGTCGCCCAGATCGGCGACGTTCTTTCCGGGCGCATGAAAATCCGAGCCGGAAGACAAGGCGAATCCGAATTGTCGCGCCAGGCGTGTCTGCGCTGACTCCTTGAAGCGGCCGTCGCTGCTGATTTCGATCGCATCGCCGCCGTTTTGTGCGAAGGCTTCGAACAGGGCTTGCATCATGCGTGGCGACAGGCGATAGCGATCGGGATGCGCAAGCACCGCCAGCCCGGCGGTGCCGTGGATCCAGTCGACTGCCCGCGCAAGGTCAGGCCAGGAAGGCGGCACATAGCCAGACCGACCCGTACCCAGATATTTGCTGAATGCATCGCTCATATTGCGAACGTATTTATGTTCCACCAGGAAGCGCGCGAAATGACCGCGGCCGATCGCCGCGGAATTGCCGGCGTGGCGCGCGGCGCCCGCCAGGCTGCCGGCTACGCCCACCGCATCGAGTTGAGCTGCGATGCGCGTCGCGCGTTCGCCGCGAGAGTGGCGGATCGAGGTCAGTCCGTCCGCCAGCAGGGTCGCGTTTGCATCGATATCCAGGCCGATGATGTGGATGGTCTGGCCGTTCCAGGAAGCGGAGATCTCCACACCGGGAACCAGCACGATGTCGGCCTCGGACGCTGCGCGGGCGGCTTCGGCGAGGCCGCCGGTTTCGTCGTGATCCGTCAGTGCGAGCAGGCTTACGCCCCTCGATGCTGCCCGGCGGACCAGTTCCGCGGGCGTGAGCACCCCATCGGAGTACGTGGAGTGGGTGTGCAAATCAATGCTCAAGGAGTGCGTTACAGGCGGGGAATGAACACACATCATAGCAAAACGGCCGCGGTGAAAAAACCTTTGCCGTCGGACAGTCCCGAAGGAGGCGCAACATGAAGCTACCCAAGGCCAACACAACCGGCCAGTTGCACTGGAATTCGACCGTGGCCTTGCGCGCGGACTGGAAGCGCCCCGACCTTTCGCTTGTTGCTTTCGTACAGGATCAGCGCAACGGCGAAATCCTGCAGGCGCTGCGCGCGCCCCCTATGCGCCCCTTAGCCCGCAATCTAAGCTGCGGTTTGCGGATAACGCGGCGCGTGTGAAAGAATAGCTCCGCCCTGCAGCACCATCACAAAAACATCACGGGGAGGAAATTGAAGGTTCGCATCCGCAGTCCCCGCGACTTTTGCGCCGGGGTGATATTTTTGTTATTCGGCCTGTGTGCGGTCCTGATGGGACGCGGCTATCCCGTGGGAACAGCGCGGAACATGGGCGCGGGCTATTTTCCGGTGGTTCTCGGCGCGCTGCTCGTGCTATTGGGCACCGTTATCAGCATCAAAAGCCTGATGATTGCCGGCGAGAAGCTAGAAAACATCGGCTTGCGTCCCATGCTGCTGGTGCTTCTTGCCATCGGCGTATTCGCGGGATCGGTGGATTCCTTGGGCATCGTGGCTGCCACCACCCTGATGACGGTAATCGGCGCTGCCGCCAGTCCGGAAAGCCGCTGGCGCGAAGTGGTGGTTCTCACCCTTGTCCTGCTCGGCCTGTCCGTCGGTGCATTTACCTACGGGCTTGGCCTGCCTTTCAAGTTGTTGCCGTTCTGATGGAACTGCTCGCCAACCTGCAGCTGGGTTTTGGTGTCGCGCTGACGCTGCAAAACCTGTTGTACTGTTTCACCGGCGTACTGCTCGGCACCCTGATCGGTGTCCTTCCTGGCATCGGCCCGGTCGCGACCATCGCCATGCTGTTACCGGCCACTTATGCGCTGCCGCCCGTGTCGGCCCTGATCATGCTCGCGGGCATCTACTACGGCGCGCAATACGGCGGCTCGACGACAGCGATTCTGGTCAACATTCCCGGTGAATCCTCCTCGGTCGTCACCTGCCTGGACGGTTATGCGATGGCGCGCCAGGGGCGCGCGGGCGCTGCATTGGCGGTTGCCGCGCTGGGTTCGTTTTTCGCCGGCACGGTCAGTACGCTGATACTGGCCATGTTCGCCCCGCCACTGGCCGAGATTGCATTCCAGTTCGGTCCGGCCGAGTACTTTTCTCTGATGGTCCTGGGCCTGATCGCCGCCATCGTGCTTGCTCGGGGATCGTTGATCAAAGCCATTGCCATGATCGTGCTGGGCCTGCTGCTTGGCCTCGTCGGCGCGGACACGAATACCGGACAGTTCCGCTTCACCTTCGGTTTGCCGCAGCTTGCGGATGGCATCGGCTTCGTGGTCGTGGCCATGGGCCTGTTCGGCTTTTCGGAAATCATCATCAATCTCGAGCGTCGCGCCAAACGCGAAGTCGTGATGGCGCAAATCAAGAGCCTGATGCCGACGCGCGAGGATTTCGCGGCTTCATGGAAGGCAGTTTTGCGCGGAACCGGAATCGGCGCATTGCTCGGCATCCTGCCAGGAGGGGGCGCGGTGCTGGGTTCTTTCGCGGCCTACACGCTGGAAAAAAGAATCGCCAAGGATCCGTCACGCTTCGGCAAGGGGGCGATCGAGGGCGTCGCGGCACCGGAATCGGCCAACAACGCCGGCGCGCAGACGTCCTTCATTCCCTTGTTGACGCTCGGCATCCCGTCGAACGCCGTCATGGCTTTGATGGTCGGCGCGATGACCATCCACGGCATCATCCCCGGCCCGCAGGTCATGACCGAGCGCCCCGAACTGTTCTGGGGAATGATCGCCAGCATGTGGATCGGCAACCTGCTCCTGGTAATCCTGAATCTTCCCTTGATCGGAATCTGGGTCAAGCTCCTTTCGGTACCCTATCGCCTGCTCTATCCTGCAATCCTGCTGTTCTGCTGCATCGGTGTATACAGCCTCAACAACAGCGCAGTCGATGTCGGGCTGGCCTTGCTCTTCGGATTGCTCGGCTATTTGTTCATCAAACTCGATTGCGAACCCGCGCCATTGCTGCTGGGCTTTGTGCTTGGGCCGATGATGGAGGACAACCTGAGGCGCGCGATGCGGATTTCGCGCGGCAATCCCGAAGTATTCTTCACCCGTCCCCTGAGCCTGGCCTTGCTGCTGATTGCGCTGGCATTGCTCATCGTGGTCGTGCTTCCCGTGGTGAGGAAAAAACGTGAAGAAGCTTTTCAGGAGTAATCGATGACCGATTTCAGCTGGGATTTTCCCTATTCGTCGCGCCGCATGCCGGTGCTGGCGCGAAATGTCGTGGCGACTTCGCAGCCGCTGGCGGCGCAGGCGGGACTGCGCATGCTGCTTCGTGGGGGCAATGCCGTCGATGCCGCCATTGCGACTGCGGCAGCCCTGACCGTGGTCGAACCGGTCATGAACGGCATCGGTTCGGATGCTTTCGCGCTGGTCTGGCACGGTAAAACGTTGCACGGCCTGAACGCGTCCGGTCGCGCTCCGCGCGCATGGAAACCGGAACGTTTCGCCGGCCGGGACCGCATGCCGACTGAAGGCTGGGATTGCGTGACCGTGCCCGGCGTAGTTTCCGCCTGGGCCGGCTTGTCCGCGAAATTCGGCAAACTTCCGTTCGAAGCCCTGTTCGAGCCGGCAGTCGATTACGCCCGCAACGGTTTCCCGGTTTCGCCAGTCGTGGCATCGCAGTGGGAGTCGCAGATACCGCGCCTGAAGGATCAGCCCGGCTTTGCCGAGGCTTTTTTGCGCAGCGGTCGCGCGCCGCGCGCGGGCGACCTGTTTCGCTTCCCCGAGCAAGGTGACACGCTGGCGGAAATCGCACGCACGCGCGGCGAATCGTTTTATCGTGGTCACTTGGCGAGGCGCATCGCGGATTTCAGTTCCGCATCCGGCGGCGCGCTTGGCCTCGACGATCTGGCCGCGCACCAGCCGGATTGGGTCGAACCGATCGGCCAGGATTATCGCGGCTATCGCGCGCATGAAATTCCACCCAACGGGCAGGGCATCGCCGCGCTGATCGCGTTAGGCATCCTGGAACATTTCGACCTCGGCAGCCTCGCTGCGGATTCAGTCGAAAGCCTGCACCTGCAGATCGAAGCCATGAAACTCGCATTCGCAGATGTCTATCGTTATGTCGCGGACGTCGGCGCGATGGAGATTCGCGGTTCCAGCCTGCTCGTTCCGGGCTATCTGAAATCGCGCGCGCAATTGATCCGTCGTGATGCGGCCGGCCATGCGGTGCCGGGCGTGCCGCCGTCGGGCACCGTGTACCTCACTACGGCCGATGCGAGCGGCATGATGGTGTCTTATATCCAGTCGAACTATATGGGCTTCGGTTCCGGCATCGTGGTGCCGGGTACCGGAATCAGCATGCAGAATCGCGGTTCCGCATTCTCACTCCAGCCCGGGCACCCAAACCTGGTTGGCGGCGGCAAACGCCCGTTCCACACCATCATTCCCGCCTTCCTTACGCGTGCCGGCAAGCCGGTAATGAGTTTCGGCGTCATGGGCGCCGACATGCAGCCGCAGGGCCACATGCAGATGGTAATCCGTTTCGTCGACTACGGTCAGAATCCGCAGGCGGCAGCGGATGCGCCGCGCTGGAAGATCACTTTGGATGGAGCCGTGCTGCTGGAACAGGCGATTGCCGAAAATGTGGCGCGTGGCCTGGCGCAATTGGGACATCGCGTCGTACGCGCGCCTGCCGGAAGCACGGAATTCGGCGCGGCGCAGCTCATCCATCGCCTCGATGACGCGTATGTTGCCGCATCGGAGCCGCGTCGCGATGGCCAGGCGGTCGGCTTCTGAGCCTGGAATGATCATGCGAATCGCAAATTTCCGGCTTGCCATCGGCATGATCATCGCTGCAGGCATGCAACCGCTGCTGGCCCAGGACTATCCCGCAAAGACAATCCGCATCATCGTGCCCTACACCCCCGGCGGGACCGCCGATCTGCTCGCACGGACCATGGGCCAGAAAATGGCTGCGAGCGTGGGCCAGCAAATCATCATCGACAATCGCCCGGGCGCCGGCGGCAGCATCGGCGCCGACCTGGCGGCGAAATCCGCGCCGGATGGCTACACGATCTTGATGGGTACAGTCGCAACGCATGCGATCAATCCCAATCTGTATCCGAACATGCCCTACGACGCGAACAAGGATTTCGCGCCGATCGTCCTGATTGCCACACTGCCGAACCTGCTGGTGGTTAATCCATCGACACCGGCGAAAAACGTGAAGGAATTAATCGCGCTTGCGAAAGCGAAACCAGGCGAGCTCGCCTTCGCGTCGGCCGGCAACGGCACCTCTCAGCATCTTTCCGGCGAGCTGTTCAAGAAAATGGCCGGCGTGGACATGATCCACATTCCCTACAAGGGCAGCGCGCCGGCATTGACCGACCTGATCGGTGGTCAGGTCCAGCTGATGTTCGACAACATTTCGAGTTCGCTGCCCCAGGTGCGGGCCGGCAAGTTACGCGCGTTGGCGGTGACGGGGCCGCGACGCTCGCCCGTTCTGCCCGCTCTGCCGACCGTAGCCGAGGCTGGCTTGCCCGGCTTCTCGATCACATCCTGGTTCGCGCTATTCGCCCCGGCCGGTACGCCCGCGAAAATCCTGATTCGCCTGAACAAGGAAGCCGCAAAGGCGATTGCGTCGAAAGACCTCCAACAGCAATGGATGGATCAGGGCCTGGAGCCTGCCGGCGGTACATCCGATCAGTTGGCCGAGTTCAGGCGCATTGAAGCGGCCAGGTGGGAAAAGATCGTCAGGGAATCGGGCGCCCGCGTCGAATGACTGGCAGTTGAAGGACGCGGTTCAGCGCCCTGCCTTCAAGGCCTGCTCGCGCACGGCGGTCAGGCTGGTGCGCGTGGTGATGGCTTCGGGATCGATGCGCAATTCGAGCAGAGCCGGTTTGTTGGATGCGATCGCCCGCTCGAAAGCCGGCTCGAATTCCGCCGTCTTGTTCACCACTTCGCCATGCAATCCGTACGCTTTCGCCAGCGCGGCGAAATCGGGGTTCTTCAGCGCGGTGGCATAGACCCTCGCCGGATATTCGCGCTCCTGATGCATGCGTATCGTGCCGTACATGCTGTTGTTGACGACGATGAACAGGACCGGCAACTCGTATTGCATCGCGGTCGCCAACTCCTGCCCGTTCATCGTGAAGCAACCGTCCCCGGAAAAGCTCACGACGATTCGATCCGGATGTACCACTTTCGCCGCGACGCCTGAAGGCACGCCGTAACCCATCGCGCCATTGGTCGGCGCGAGTTGCGTGCGAAATCCGGTGTATTGGTAAAAGCGCTGCACCCAGCCGGAATAATTGCCGGCGCCATTGGTGATGATGGCGTTTTCGGGAAGGCGTTTGCGCAGGAAGGCCATGACTTCACCGAGATCCAGCGCGCCCGGCATCGTGCCGTGCTTGAGGTTCTTTAGATAGTCTTCGCGGCCGCGATGTGTCCAATCACGCCAGCGCGAGGAGTCGACCGGTGCGAGCCTGGCCGCCATGCCCGCAAATTCTTGCATGCCGGCATTGATCATCAGTTCGGCCTGATACACCCGTCCGAGTTCGTCGGATGACGGGTGGACATGCACCATGCGTTGCGCGGGCCGCGGGATCGAGAATAGCGTGTAGCCCCCGCTGGTCATTTCTCCCAGGCGCGCGCCAATCGTGAGTATCAGGTCGGCGCTGCGCACGCGTTCCGCCAGCGCCGGACTGATGCCGATGCCGACATCCCCACAGTAATTCGGATGGCGATTGTCCAGCAAATCCTGCCTGCGAAAACTGCATGACGCGGAGAGATTGTTCGCTTCAATGAATGCACGGATATCGTCGCAGGCATTGGCGGACCAGTCCCCGCCACCCAGAATGACGAGCGGTCTTTCCGCTTGCGCCAGCATCTCAAGCATGCGGTCCATGTCCGCCATGCCGGGATGCGCTTTCACCCTTGCATAGGGCTGCGCGTCGGTTGCCGCCGCCTGGCTGACGAGCATGTCTTCCGGCAGTGACAACACCACCGGCCCCGGCCGCCCGGAGACTGCGATGTGAAACGCGTGACTGATGTATTCCGGAATCCTGTCGGCGCGGTCGATCTGCGCGACCCACTTGGCCATCTGCCCGAACATGCGCCGGTAGTCCATCTCCTGGAAGGCTTCGCGCTCGACCACATCGCTACCGACTTGTCCGATGAATAAGATCATCGGCGTGGAATCCTGATAAGCGGTATGCACGCCGATGCTTGCATTGGTCGCGCCCGGGCCGCGCGTGACGAAACAGATGCCCGGATGTCCGGTGAGTTTTCCATAGGCTTCCGCCATGAAAGCCGCACCCCCCTCCTGCCTGCACACGATCATGCGCATGCGTTCGCGCACGTCGTAGAACGCATTGAGCACATCCAGATAGCTCTCGCCGGGCACACAAAAAGCCGTGTCCACGCCATGAATCCCAAGTTGGTCCACCAGAATGCGTCCGCCGCTCCTGAATGGCATGTTTTCGCTCATTCATGCTCCGCTGTCGTCAGGCGGTCGATTATACCCATGCGCCGCATTCGGCCACCCCTTGCCGGTCGAGGTTTTGCCTGTCCTGTTTGGATATAATGGCGCGCAATCGATAAATGCCGTCTCGGCCCGTTACAGGGCTGTAACCGGAATACAAAAGGGGAGGTCACGAACATGGTCTGGTCCCAGATCTACGATCCGATGAATAACGCAGTGCTCAGCACTGCGCTCGCCACCATACCCGTCATAGTCCTGCTCGGCGGGCTCGCCTTCTTCCGCTTGTCCGCACACGTCGCGGCGATATTGGGTTTGGCCGCGGCGCTGCTCATCGCAATTTTCATCTACGGCATGCCTGCCCAGATGGCCGGGGCAGCGGCAGGATACGGCGCGTTCTTCGGATTGCTGCCGATCGGCTGGATCGTGCTGAACATCATTTTTCTGTATCAGCTCACCAAGGACAAGGGTTATTTCAAGATCCTGCAGGACAGTATCGCGGGCATCACCGAAGACCGTCGCCTGCAGTTGCTGCTGATCGCCTTTGCCTTCGGCGCGTTCTTCGAAGGGGCAGCCGGTTTCGGCACGCCGGTTGCAGTGACCGGCGCGATCCTAATCGGGCTGGGTTTCTCGCCGCTTGCGGCCTCGGGATTATCGCTGATCGCCAATACCGCGCCGGTAGCCTACGGTGCGCTCGGCACACCGATCATGGCGCTGGCGGCGGTAACCGGTCTGGATCTGTTGCAGCTGTCCGCAATGGTCGGCCGGCAACTTCCGTTCTTCTCGTTGCTGGTTCCCTTCTGGCTGATCTGGGCGTTTGCCGGCTGGCGTGGCATGAAGGAAATCTGGCCGGCCATTCTGGTCACTGGCGTTACTTTCGCCATCCCGCAATTTCTGATCTCCAATTATCACGGTCCGTGGCTGGTGGACGTTGGCGCCTCCATCATCTCCATGTCCAGTTTGACGCTATTCCTGCGATTCTGGAAACCTAAAAACATCTGGAGAACGACCGCGCTCAAAGGCAATCAGCCGGAAGGCGTTGCGGCACCCGGTGCTTCTATGAAGGTGGAAAGGCATGACCGGGCAACAGTGCTGCGGGCCTGGGTGCCATGGATCGTATTGTCGGTTTTCGTTTTCTTGTGGGGCGTGCCGCAGGTGAAGACGCTGCTCAATGGTGGCGACCCGAAGGCGAAAATCGAATATGCGTGGAACGGCGTCACCAAGATCGATATTCCCGTGCCGGGACTCAACGACATGGTGCAGAAAGTACCGCCGGTCGTGGCGAAGCCGTCCACGGAAAAAGCCGTCTATAGCGTGAACTGGTTGTCGGCGACCGGCACAGGGATTCTGCTCGCCGCATTGATCGCCGGTTTCTACATGCGTTACTCGTTCCGGGAGTTGCTGCGCAAGTATTGGGAAACCATGGTGCTGGTCAGATATTCGCTGCTCACGATTGCGGCCATGCTGGCGCTGGGCTTTACCACGCGTTATTCGGGAACCGACGCGACCATGGGTTTGGCATTCGCCCATACCGGTGCCCTTTATCCATTCTTCGGCACCTTGCTCGGCTGGCTGGGCGTCGCCCTGACCGGGTCAGATACGGCATCGAACGTATTGTTCGGCGGATTGCAGAAGATTACCTCCGAGCAGCTCGGCCTGAATCCGAATCTGATGGCAGCCGCGAACAGTTCTGGCGGCGTCATGGGCAAGATGATCGATGCGCAGTCTATCGTCGTGGCTTCCACCGCGACTCGTTGGTACGGTCATGAGGGCGACATCCTGCGCTATGTGTTCTTCCACAGCATCGTGCTCGCCATGCTCGTGGGTGGACTCGTGATGCTGCAAGCTTATGTGTTCCCGTTCATGCAGGTGATGCCCATCGCACCGTAACGCAACCCGCAGAATTGAAAAAGCCCACCGTCTGCTGGGCTTTTTTTTGCACCTCGAAATGTTTAGCCGGTGGCTTTTTGTTCTTCCGCAACCGCTTTCATCGACAGGCGCAGCCTGCCCTTTTCATCGGCCTCGAGCACTTTCACGCGAACGGCCTGGCCTTCCTTGAGGTGGTCGGCCACGCTATTGACACGCTCATTGGCGATTTGCGAAATGTGCAGCAAGCCGTCCTTGCCTGGAAGCACGCTGACGATGGCCCCGAAATCGAGCAGCTTGAGCACGGTGCCGTCGTAGATCCGGCCGACTTCGACTTCCGCGGTAATTTCCTCGATGCGGCGCTTGGCTGCTTCGCCCCCCTCGGAGGAAACGCAGGCAATCGTCACGGTGCCGTCGTCATTGATGTCGATCGTGGTCCCGGTCTCTTCGGTGATGGCACGGATGACCGCGCCGCCTTTGCCGATCACGTCGCGGATCTTCTCGGGCTTGATCTTGATGGTGATCATGCGCGGTGCGTAGGCGGACAATTCCGAGCGCGCCGTGGACAGCGTCTCGCGCATGATGCCGAGTATGTGCAGGCGGCCTTCTTTTGCCTGGTTCAGCGCGACATTCATGATCTCCTTGGTAATGCCCTGGATCTTGATGTCCATCTGCAACGCCGTCACGCCGTTCTCGGTGCCGGCGACCTTGAAGTCCATGTCGCCCAGATGATCTTCGTCGCCCAGAATGTCGGTCAGGACCGCGAAGCGGTTGCCTTCCTTGATCAGGCCCATGGCGATACCGGCCACGTGCGCTTTCAACGGCACGCCGGCATCCATGAGTGCCAGGCACCCGCCGCAGACGGAAGCCATCGAGCTCGAGCCGTTGGATTCGGTGATTTCCGAAACGACTCGCATGGAATAAGAGAATTCGTCGGGCTTGGGCAACACCGCAAGCAACGCACGCTTGGCAAGGCGGCCGTGTCCGATTTCGCGACGCTTCGGCGTGCCTACGCGGCCGGTCTCACCGGTCGAATACGGCGGAAAATTATAATGAAGCATGAATCGTTCGGTGTATTCGCCCATGAGCGCATCGATAATCTGCTCGTCGCGAGCGGTGCCAAGCGTGGCGACCGCCAGTGCCTGGGTTTCGCCACGGGTAAACAGCACAGAGCCGTGCGCGCGCGGCAGTACGCCGGCACGAATTGTTATCGGACGCACCGTACGTGTGTCGCGTCCATCGATGCGCGGTTCGCCATTCAGGATCTGCGTGCGGACGATCTTGGCTTCGATATCGCTGAATATCGTTTTCACCAGGTTGACGTGTTCGGTTCCCGATCCTTCCGGAACGACTTCCGCCAACACCTTGGCGCGGGCCGCATCGATTTTTTCAGTGCGGGCCTGCTTCTGGCGCAGGCCATAGGCCTGGCGCAGATCGCTTTCCGCAATTGAGCTGATGCGATCGACGAGCGCTGCATCTTTTTGTGACGGCGCCAGATCCCACAGCGGCTTGCCGACTTCATCGGCAAGTTCGTTGATCGCATTGATCACCGACTGCATCTGTTGATGGCCGTAGACCACGGCGCCGAGCATGACGTCTTCTGGCAGCTCCATCGCTTCTGACTCGACCATCAGGACCGCCTGGCTGGTTCCGGCGACGACAAGATTGAGTTGCGAGGTTTTCAGTTCAGTTGCCGTCGGATTCAGGACGTATTCGCCGTTCAGATATCCGACCCGCGCGGCGCCGATGGGCCCGTCGAAGGGAATGCCGGAAATGGCGAGCGCAGCGGAGGCGCCGATCATCGCGGGAATGTCCGAGTCCACTTCATTGTTGGACGAGACGACGGTCGCGATGACTTGAATTTCGTTGTAAAAACCTTCGGGGAACAGCGGGCGGATGGGGCGGTCGATCAGGCGGGAGGTCAGAACTTCTTTTTCGGAGGGGCGGCCTTCACGTTTGAAGAAGCCGCCGGGAATCTTGCCTGCCGCGTAGGTCCGTTCCTGATAGTCGACGGTGAGCGGAAAGAAATCCTGGCCCGGCTTTACCTCTTTTCTGCCGACTACCGTTACCAGCACTACGGTATCGTCCATGTTTACCACAACGGCGCCGTGCGCCTGACGTGCGATCTCGCCGGTTTCGAGCGTCAACGTATGGCGCCCGTAGCTGATGGTTTTCTTGGTGACGTTCAAGAGGGTTCCCTTTGAATGCTGAATTGCCGGCGAGCGATTCGCTCCACGCGGCAAGGTTGAGTGTTTCGATGTGGTGGAGCGGACTTCATTGCCTGCCCCCTGATTCTTCGGACCCGACCAACCCTGTCCGAAGAATGCACAGAAGTTGATCGGTTACTTGCGCAGACCGAGGCGGTCGAGCAATGTGCGATAACGATCCCGGTCCGAGCGACGCAGATAATCGAGCAGCTTGCGACGGCGGCTGACCATCCTGAGCAATCCACGGCGGGAGTGATGATCCTTGACGTGATCCTTGAAATGGCCCGTCAAGTCGTTTATGCGTGCGGTCAGCAATGCAACCTGCACTTCGGGCGAACCGGTGTCGGCTTTCGCCCGTTGATGATCCTGCAGAATCTGAGCCTTCTGGCCCGTCGAGATCGACATTACCTAAGTCTCCGAAAGAAAGGCCGGTATTTTACCTTTGGAACCCCAAAGTTTCCAAGTATTTTTAGGGGCTTAATTGAACGGCAGCGGTCTGCTTTTGTGCCATCGGCGGATTGGAAACCAGGCGCTTGGAGGTAAGGGTACCGTCCTCGCGCCTCTCGCCCACGCCCATGAACGTTCCGGCTGCATCGTACAGCCTGACAAGCCCGGCTGCCGCTCCTCTGATCGAAACGGCTAGCCCGTTTACCATGCGCTGGCTTGCCTCCTGGTCAAGATGGACCGCGGGAAGGATTTCGACCAACCGGTCAACCGTCAGCAGCCGGCAAGCGCGAGCGGTTTCGTCCATTTCTCCCAACTGATCCAAGCCGATCGCATCTTCGAGCCTCAGATCGCGGATCCCCGTCCGGCACAGCGCCAACAGGTAGCCCCCGCAGCCCAGAGCCTTGCCGATGTCTTCCGCCAACACCCTGATATAGGTTCCCTTGCTGCAGTTGACTGATATCTTTAATACATCACCTTCCAATTCAGTTAATTGCAGAGAATTTATAATAATCTTTCGAGGTGACCTGACAACGGTTTCCCCGGCACGCGCATAGCTATAGAGCGGTTTGCCGTCCTTCTTCAGCGCGCTATGCATAGGCGGAATCTGTTCGATCGGCCCGAGGAACGAAGCCAGCACCTGCTGCAATCGGGCCGCACTGAAGTCGACCTTGCCATAAGGCTCCACATCCCCTTCCGCATCTCCGGTGGAACTCATGAAACCCAACCGGACGGTCGCTTCGTAGGTCTTGTCAGCCTCGAGCAATGCATGCGAAAACTTGGTGGCTTCGCCCAGACAGATGGGCAACAGACCCGTTGCAAGCGGATCCAGGGTGCCGGTGTGTCCGGCCTTCGACCAGGAGAAAAGGCGTCGGACTCGTTGCAGGGCGATATTCGAAGACAGGCCGGCCGGTTTGTCGAGTAAGAGAACCCCGTGATAGCCAAGACCGTCAGGGCTTTTCGCCATCGGCATCTTCAGGCTGGGAGGCAATGGCATCGTCGATTAGTTGCGAGAGGCGGACGCCGCGCTCGACCGACTCATCATAGATAAAGTGCAATTCCGGGACGATCCTGAGTTTGAGACCTTGGGCCAGCTGCGACCGCAGGAACCCTGAAGCATGCAAGAGCCCGGCTTCGGCCTTGGCGACTGATTCGGGTCCGCCAAGCGTGGTGAAAAACACCTTGGCATGATGGTGGTCACTGCTGATCTCAACACCGGTGAGCGTGATCATGCCGATCCGCGGATCCTTGATCTCGGTCCGGATCAGTTCGGCGAGATCCTTTTGAATCTGGTCGCCTATGCGGCCGAGCCTGGAAGGATTTTTCGCCATCTGCGGAATCGATGAGAAGCGAGTCAGGAGCGGGCGGCGATTCGATTGCCCACATCCTGCCTCATTGGGGGCGCTTATAGACTGCGCGCGATTTCCACGACTTCGTAGACTTCGAGCTGGTCGCTGACTTTGAGATCGTCGAAGTTTTTCACGGACAAGCCGCACTCGAACCCCGCTTTCACTTCGCGGACATCATCCTTGAAGCGCTTCAGCGAATCGAGTTCACCCGAATGAACCACGACGTTGTCCCGAAGCACGCGGATTAATGAACCGCGGCGGACCAGGCCTTCCAGCACGTAGCAGCCCGCAACCGTCCCTACCTTGGAGATCTTGAACACCTGCCGGATTTCCACCAGGCCGATGATGCTCTCCTTTTTCTCCGGTGTAAGCATCCCGGAAAGCGCGGACTTCACTTCATCCACGGCTTCGTAAATGATGTTGTAGTAGCGCAGGTCTATGCCATGCGCGGCCACCAGCTTTCTCGCTGTGGCATCGGCACGGGTATTGAAACCGATGATGACAGCGTTGGATGCCAGCGCCAAATTGACGTCGGATTCCGTAATTGCGCCCACACCGGCATGAACGATATTGACCTTTACTTCCGCGGTGGACAGCTTTTCAAGCGATTGGGACAGCGCTTCGTACGAGCCTTGCACATCGGCCTTGATGATCAGTGAAAGCGCTTTAGCCTGACCAACTGTCATCTGGTCATACACGCCTTCCAGTTTCAGCGTCTGTTGCTTGGCCAGCTTCACTTCGCGGAACTTGCCTTGCCGGAATAACGCTATTTCGCGCGCCTTGCGCTCATCTCCAAGCACCATGACCTCTTCGCCGGCCAACGGAACGTCCGACAACCCCTGGATTTCCACGGGAATGGAAGGCCCGGCTTCCTGGATCGGATGGCCAGCCTCGTTCAGCATCGCGCGAACGCGGCCGAACACTGCGCCGGCAAGCACGACATCGCCGCGTTTGAGCGTGCCCGATTGCACGAGAATGGTGGCGACCGGACCACGGCCTTTGTCGAGTTTGGACTCGATCACGACTCCACGTGCAGGAGCGTCTTTAGGCGCCTTCAATTCCATGACTTCCGCTTGCAACAGAATTCGTTCGAGCAATTCGTCGATGCCCTGGCCGGTCTTTGCGGAGACATCCTGGAACATCGCATCGCCACCCCATTCCTCGGGCACGACTTCGTGCGCGGCCAATTCCTGGCGGATCTTCTCGGGATTTGCTTCGGGTTTATCGATCTTATTGACCGCAACCAGTACGGGCACCTTGGCCGCCTTCGCGTGGTTGACCGCTTCCAGCGTCTGCGGCATTACGCCGTCATCTGCCGCAACGACCAGTACGACCAGGTCCGTCACCTTCGCTCCGCGAGCACGCATTGCCGTAAAAGCTTCGTGGCCAGGCGTATCCAGGAACGTAATCATGCCGCGCGGCGTAGTCACATGATATGCACCGATATGCTGTGTGATGCCCCCAGCTTCGCCGCTTGCCACACGAGTACGCCGGATGTAATCCAGCAACGACGTCTTGCCGTGATCGACGTGACCCATCACCGTTACCACGGGCGCACGGGGTTCTGCGACGACGTCGTGCTTCTCTCCTTCATCGACCAGGAAAGATTCCGGATCGTCGAGCTTCGCAGGCTTGGCGACGTGGCCCATCTCTTCGACCACGATCATGGCTGTTTCCTGATCGATCACCTGATTGATGGTGACCATGCTGCCCAGCTTCATCAATACCTTGATCACTTCCGCCGCTTTTACTGACATCTTTTGCGCAAGGGCGGCAACAGTAATGGTTTCAGGGACCAGCACTTCACGGATAACTGGTTCGGGAGCGGTAAATGCCTGGTCCGAAACGGTCGTCTCCGTTTTATGTCTGCCTCCCCGCCCTGAACGGGTATGCCAGCTTTGCCCTCCGCCGCTCGCATCGCCGCGTGTCTTCAGGCCCCTGCGTTTGGCCGATTCGTCCTTCCAGGCATCCGGTTTTTTTGCGGGCTTCGGTTTGGCAGCTTTTTCGTTGGGCTTGGTGGCGGGTTTGTGCAGTGTGCCTTCCGTCGTTGCCTTCTTCGGTTCTTCAGCGACTTTGGGCGTTTCTGCGACGACTGCCGGCGCCACCAGCGGTTCTACGGCAGCAGCAGGCGTTTCGGCATCCTTGGTCGGCTTGCGCTTGCGCTGTTGCTTCTGCGCAGCCTCGGCAGTTTGCAGGGCAATCAATTCCGCCTGCTTGCGCGCCTCTTCCTCCCGCAACGCCGTTTGTTCCGCGCCGACGCCAATAGGCGGCCGGGGCAACGGCGGCGGAGAAGGCGGCGGAACTTCCACTTCCGGAGCTATACTTTCTAACGACTCGGACGTGGCATCGCGTTTGACCAGCACGCGTTTCTTCTTGACTTCCACCTGGATCGTGCGCGCCTTGCCGGTACTGTCCGACTTCTTGATCTCGGTGGTCTGGCGCCGCGTGAGCGTAATCTTGTTTTTTGTATCCTTGGCACCGTGAACCCGGCGCAAATAATCCAGCAACTGAGTCTTGTCGTGCTCAGTGAGAACGGTGTCATCAGCAAGCGCCTTGCCGATTCCGGCGGCTTGCAATTGTTCGAGGAGCATCGCAGATGCTAACCCCAATTCCTTGGCAAACTGAGAGACGTTCATTTGCGCCATAAGTTTAGTTACCCCTGACTCGCTGCAAACCACGGTGCACGCGCCGTCATGATCAATTGTTTGGCGCGCTCCGCGTCAATTCCGGTCAATTCGACTAGATCATCCACTGCGAGATCGGCAAGCTCTTCCTGTGTCGTGACGCCTTTGGCCGCCAGTACACGCGCCGTTTCGTTGTCCATGCCGTCGAGCGTCAGCAGGTCGCTCGCTACGTTCTCGACGTGCTCTTCGCTGGCAATCGCCTCCACCAGCAATGCGTTGCGGGCCCGGCTGCGCAGTTCATTGACAGTATCCTCATCGAAGGACTCGATCTCGAGCATCTCGTTAAGGGGCACGTACGCAACTTCTTCGAGGGTGGCGAATCCTTCCTGGATAAGAATATTGGCCACTTCTTCGTCCACGTCCAGCCTTTCCATGAATACCTTGCGGACGACGGTGCCTTCCTCATCGTTCTTTTTCTGGGACTCTTCTTCCGTCATTATGTTGAGTTCCCATTGCGTCAGCTCGCTTGCCAGGCGCACATTCTGTCCATTCCGACCGATTGCCTGGGCAAGGTTTTCTTCGTCGACCACCACGTCCATGCTGTGCGATTCTTCGTCGACGGTAATCTTGCTGACTTCCGCCGGGGCCAACGCATTAATCACGAACTGGGCGGGATCCGGTGACCACAAGATGATATCGACACGCTCGCCGGCAAGTTCGGCGGTGACCGCCTGAACGCGGGAGCCGCGCATGCCCACGCACGTTCCGATCGGATCGATGCGCTGGTCATTCGACTTCACGGCGATTTTCGCGCGCGAACCGGGATCGCGGGCCGCAGCCTTGATCTCCAAAAGGCCCTCTTCGATTTCCGGCACTTCCATTTCGAAAAGCTTGATCAGGAATTCGGGAACGGTGCGCGACAAAATCAGCTGCGGTCCGCGATTGTTGCGATCCACTTTCAGCAGAAACGCGCGAACACGATCGCCAATGCGAAGGTTTTCCTTGGGGATCATCTGGTCCTTCGGCAATGCTGCTTCGATGCGGCCCGATTCGATGATAGCGTTGCCGCGCTCCATACGCTTGATGGCGCCCGTCACGATGAATTCTTCGCGCTGCAAGAAATCGTTCAGGATTTGTTCGCGCTCGGCATCGCGAATCTTCTGCAGGATGACCTGTTTTGCCGTCTGGGCGCCGATCCGCCCGAACTCGACGGGCTCCAGCGGCTCTTCGACAAATTCGCCAACCTGCTTGTCGATCTTTTGCTCAATGGCGTCCGTCAGCGCAATTTGCTGGGGAGGAAGTTCGTGCTCATCATCGACAACGATCTGCCAGCGCCGGAAGGATTTGTATTCGCCCGTTTCGCGATCAATCTCGACGCGCACATCCACGTCGTCCTTGAAACGCTTCTTGGTGGCGGAAGCCAAAGCGAGCTCCAGCGCGGCGAACACGATGTCCTTTTCGACATTCTTTTCGCGGGCAAGGGCATCGACCAGCATCAACAACTCGCGGCTCATTCCTGATTTCTCCAGTCAAATGTTCGGGACCAGTCGTGTCTTGTCGATGTCGGTGAACGCGATCGACACCGGCTCACCGTCGACATCCAGTTCAATTCCGGCCTCTCCGACTTTCTGCAATTTTCCGACGAATCGCCGTCTTCCGTTCAATGGCAGGCGCGCTTTCACCTGCACACGCTCGCCAACAAATCTCGCATAGTCCTGCGGGCGTTTCAGAGGCCTGTCCAATCCCGGCGACGAAACCTCCAGCCTGTCGTAGTCCACACCCTCCACCGCCAGCAATCGAGTCAAATGGTTGCTGACCGTCGCGCAATCCTCGACACCGATTCCGCCATCTTTATCGATAAAAATACGCATCAGCCTGCCTCTGTTGGCAAGCTCCAAGTCGACGAGTTCATACCCCATCGCCCCTACCGTTTTTTCCAATAATGCCGTTAAGTCCACGAATCGTTTCTACAAACAAAAAATGGGCTCTCGGCCCAGTCTTGTTCTTCAATTCATTATTTTAGCAAATTTCCTGTTTAAATCCAAGACTCTGAGGGTGAGACATTTGAGTGTCCCGGATGACGTCCTCCATTGATTAAAGGCGATTCTCCTGCAGAAAAAGGAGAGGCTGGGTGATTTGGGGACTTTAGTGGGATTAATAAAGCTTGGCGAGTTCAGGTTCAATGGCCAGTTCCAGCATCGGGGTGCGTAACGGCGACGACTGCCTGGTGCCTGCTTCGGGGGTGACCTACCTTGGTTCCGAGCGCAGGTCAGCGCAAAGGCGGGCCCATAAACAACAAAGCCCTCACGAGGAGGGCTTTATTGTTTATGGGGCGCCTGGCGGTGACCTACTTTCGCGCGGGCAATCCGCACTATCATCGGCGCAGAGTCGTTTCACCGTCCTGTTCGGGATGGGAAGGCGTGGGTCCAACTCGCTATGGCCGCCAAGCAAACTGTTGGGAGGTAGACGCTATTCGTCTACGCCCCGCATTCGTTGGGCGTGGCGCTTTAACAATCTGGAAGAAGTACAGCTGGGTTGGATCGGCAACACAAGGCACTGCAGCCTTTGAGCCTGGGCATCCGGGTTCAAGGTTCGGCTCTTACGCCTCACCCCTCACGCTTGGGACACCTCACGCTACGCAAGGTTATAGGATCAAGTCGCACGGGCAATTAGTATCGGTTAGCTTAACGTGTTACCACGCTTCCACACCCGACCTATCAACGCGGTGGTCTTCCGCGACCCTTTAGGTGACTTACATCACGGGACGTCTCATCTTGAGGCAAGTTTCGCGCTTAGATGCTTTCAGCGCTTATCTCTTCCGAATTTAGCTACCCGGCAA
>JANXVW010000175.1 GCA_025351455.1 Betaproteobacteria bacterium
GGACTGGTGCTCGAGATTGCAGCGCACTCAGAGATTGCCGATGCACGTCTTCGCAATGTAGAACGCATCTTGCCAGTGCAAGCGTTGCCCGTGCACACGCTTTCCCTAATTCGATTTGCAAGTAATTATTATCAATATCCCATCGGGCAAGCAGCCTTTGTCGCGTTGCCTGCTGCACTTAGGCGTGTCAGTTATAGTGGCCCTAAGCCTCAATGGCAGTATGTACTCACCACTGCTGGTAAGGCTGTGCCCGTAAATGAATTTCCCGCGCGGGCCACGGTCAAGCGCAGATTGCTCGCTGCCTTGCGCCTGGCGCCGATGTGCCGCGCCGACCTGATGGCTGTCTCCGCTAGCGCTGCAAAGCTGGTGGAATCGTGGGCGCAGGCCGGATGGGTCGAAAAGCGCCCAGAAACCCTGCCTCAGGGCAAAGCCGGTTTCACAACCAATGCGCAGCATGAGCTCACCGACGAACAGCGCGCCGCGGTCGATGCGATCTCCGCGGGATTCGGTTCTTTTTCGCCCTGGTTGCTGGATGGCATTACCGGAAGCGGCAAAACGGAAATCTACTTTAGATTGATCGAGCAGGCCGCTGGCCGAGGCGCGCAGACCCTGTTGATGGTCCCGGAGATTAATCTCACGCCACAACTCGAAGAACGGTTTCGCGGCCGTTTTCCCGACCTGCGGCTCGTGAGCCTGCACAGCAACCTGGCAGAAGGCGAACGCTGTGCAAACTGGCTGGCCGCAAGCACCGGACGGGCTCAGGTGGTGATCGGCACGCGCCTGTCGATTTTCACGCCGCTGCCGCAACTGGGCCTCATCATCATCGACGAAGAGCAGGACGGATCGTTCAAGCAACAGGTCGGATTGCGCTATTCGGCGCGCGATCTCGCCATATTTTATGCGCGCCAGCGGCAGGTGCCCGCCGTACTCGGCTCAGCCACGCCTTCCCTTGAGACTTATCATAATGCGCGCAGCAGGCGCTTCGGCCATTTGCACCTGAGCCGACGGCCGGCGGCCAACAGGGCGTCGATCAGGCTCGTCGACATTCGCGGCATGGGGAAGGTGCAGAGCCTTTCCGACCCTGTACTGCAGGCGATAGGTGCGTGCCATGCGCGCGGAGAGCAAAGCCTGGTATTCCTGAACCGGCGAGGGTTCGCCCCCGTAATTGTGTGCGCTGCCTGCGGCTGGAACGCCGGTTGCAGCCGCTGCAGCGCTCGCCTGGTGTGGCATCTTCGCGATGCTGTCCTGCGCTGCCACTACTGCGGACACGAGGAGCGAATGCCCCGCGCCTGCCCTTCCTGTGGAAACCAGGACCTGAAAGGCCTGGGTCAGGGTACACAACGGCTCGAACAGTTGCTCGGAGAGCGTTTTCCCGGCGCGCGCGTCTTGCGCATCGATCGTGACAGTACCCGACGCAAGCTTGCCTGGCACACCATGCAGGATGACATCCGCCAGGAACGTGTCGACATCCTGGTAGGAACGCAGATGCTCGCTAAGGGACATGACTTTCCCAAACTGACGCTCGTCGTCGTGGTCAATCCGGACGGTGCGCTGTACGCCGCGGACTTTCGTGCCGGGGAGAAATTGTTCCAGCAGCTCATGCAAGTCGCTGGCCGCGCCGGCCGCGCAGATCTGGCGGGGGAGGTGCTTGTACAGACGCAGTTTCCAGAGCATCCGCTGTATCGGGCACTGGTGCATCAGGATTACCGCAGCTTCGCCGAGGAGTTGCTCGATGAACGCAGAGTCGCCGTGTTCCCCCCCTTTGTTTATCAGGCGCTGCTGCGTGCCGAATCGCAGAGTGAGTCGACATTGATGGATTTTCTGGGCTTTGCGGCGAGCCAGGGCGCGCTGGGGCACGACGCCGTAACTCTTTATGATCCCGTGCCGGCAACCATTGCGAAAATAGCCGGCCACCATCGCGGCCAGCTGCTTGCACAATCCGCGTCGCGCGCGGAACTGCAGCGCTTTCTTTCCGAATGGCGTCCTTTACTGGTGGAAAGTAAGTCCCGCCGCGTGCGCTGGTCGCTCGACGTCGACCCGATTGATCTGTGACGCGCGTCGATCTGTGACGGTCGCGCGCGGTCGAGGCCGGTATAATCGCCGCTTTTATATTCGACGTAGCGCGTAATGAGCAATACTCCGTCAGACCTGCGTTCCCACCTCACCGATTTGCTGCATGCTGCCCTTCAGGAGGTTGCCCCCAACGCCAGTTCCGCAACCATTTTGCTCGAGCGTCCCAAGTCCCTGCAGCACGGCGACTACGCATCCGGTCTGGCGATGCAACTGGCTAAATCACTAAAACGCAATCCGCGCGAGATTGCGCAGGCGCTCGTCGCAGCATTGCCCGCATCCCATTTGCTTGCCAAGGCCGAGGTGGCTGGTGCGGGATTCGTCAATCTCTATCTGAAGCCCGCAGCAAAGCAGCGAGTGGTCCGCACGACGCTGGAATACGGGCGCGCCTTCGGACGCGCCAATTTGGGACAGGGGCGCAAGGTGCAAGTCGAATTCGTTTCGGCCAATCCAACCGGGCCGTTGCACGTCGGACATGGGCGTGGCGCCGCCTATGGAGCAAGCCTTTCCAACCTGCTCGAGGCGGCGGGTTACGCCGTGTCCCGCGAGTACTACGTCAACGACGCTGGCCGACAGATGGACATCCTGGCGCTGTCCGTCTGGATGCGCTATCTCGAAATCGTTGGGGCGCAATTATCATTTCCGCCGAATGCCTATCAGGGCGACTACGTGCGCGTCATGGCGCGCCAGCTCCATGCCGCGCAAGCTGCGCGTTATGTGCATCCGTTGGCAGACCTGCTGGGTGGCGTGCCTCCGATCGAGACCGATCCAGAGGCGCATCTCGATGGACTCATAGCGAACGCCAAGCGCCTGCTCGGCGTGGATTACGCCGGCCTGCATGATTTCGTGCTGAACGAACAGCTCGACGATTGCCGCAGCGACCTGGTCCAATTTGGGGTTACCTTCGATTCCTGGTTTTCCGAAAAGTCCCTGTTCGATTCCGGACTGGTCGAACAGGCCATCGCAAAACTTGAGATGAGCGGACATCTTTTCTTGAAAGAAGGGGCCAAATGGTTCCGCTCAACCGACTTTGGCGACGAGAAGGACCGCGTCGTGCAACGCGAGAATGGCCAGTTCACTTACTTTGCGTCTGACATTGCGTATCACCTGAACAAGTTCGGGCGGGGCTTCGATCGTGTGATCAACGTATGGGGCGCCGATCACCACGGCTACATTGCACGCGTCAGGGGCGCGCTGCAGGCGCTCGGCGTGGCTCCCGACAAACTCACCATCGCGTTGGTCCAGTTCGCCGTGCTCTATCGCGACGGCAAGAAAGCATCGATGTCCACCCGAGCTGGTGAATTCGTGACATTGCGCGAATTGCGCAACGAAGTCGGCAACGACGCGGCGCGATTTTTCTACGTCCTGCGCAAGAGCGACCAGCACCTCGATTTCGACCTTGACTTGGCGAAATCGCAGAGCAACGACAATCCCGTGTACTACATCCAGTACGCGCACGCGCGCGTCTGCTCGGTCATGGAGCAGTGGGGCGGAAATCCGGCGGAGTTGGTCAACGCCGACCTGACCCTGCTCGTTGAAGATCAGGAACTGCAGCTTTTGCAGAGGCTGCTGGATTATCCCGAACAGATCGAAGGCGCGGCGCGCGAACTCGCGCCGCACTTGCTGGCGTTCTATCTCAAGGACCTCTCGGGTGGATTTCACAGTTATTACAACTCCACGCGCCTTCTGGTCGAAGACGATGGCCTCAAGTCGGCGCGATTGGCTCTGGCGGGGGCCGTCCGCCAGATATTGCGCAACGGCCTCGAGATCCTCGGCGTCGGTGCTCCCGCCAGGATGTAAGGTAAACTTGCGCAATGAGCCGCGACTACAAAAGCGACTACAGGAACAGCACAGCGGCGGCGGCCGGTGGACGCGGCGGTTCGATGTGGGTCGGAATCCTGATCGGCCTGCTGGTCGGCCTTTGCATTGCGCTTGGCGTCGCGCTCTACATCAACAAGGGTGCCAACCCCTTTTTTCAGAAAGGGAAGTCCGCCGAGAAATCCGCGGAAAAATCCGCAGAGAAGACCACAGAAAAGTCCGCGGATGCGCAGAAGGCTACGTCGTCCGAAGACGCCTCCAGGCCGGCTAGGGGCGAAAAGCACGCCAGGAACGGCGAGGTCAAACCGCGCTTCGATTTCTACAAGATCCTGCCGGGAACGGAAGAAGCGGTGACGGACAAGGAATTCAAGAGAACCACTCCCGCCGCGACCAAGGAAGTTTATTTCCTGCAGGTGGCGGCCTTCCAGAGCCCTTCAGATGCGGACAATCTCAAGGCGCGCCTTGCGCTTGCCGGAATCGAGACGCAGATCCAGACCGCCACGCTACCAGACGGCAAGGTATGGCACCGGGTGAGGGTCGGTCCCTTCTCGAACCAGGATGAACTGAGCAAATCGCGCGCGGCTCTGAAGGAAAACAAGCTGGAAGCGAACTTGATCAAGGTGCGCGAATAATTCTGAAACTGACAACGTTACAGGAATGCCATGAAACAATTACGCCACACATTGCGTGCCGCGCTGACGATCCTGGGAATTGTGCTAGCAGCGTCGGTTGCGGCCAAACCCGTTTTGGACAAGGAATACAAGCTGGTCGAACCGCCGCAACCGCAGCCAGCGACGGTAAATGGCGTGGAAGTGCTGGAATTTTTCAACTATGCCTGCCCGCATTGTTATGAATTCGAGCCGCACCTGAAAATATGGCTGAAGAACAAGCCGAAAAAAGTGGAGTTCCGTTACGTTCCCGCGGTTTTCAACGAACGCATGATCCCGCTTGCCAAGATCTACTACACGCTCGAAGAAATGGCATTGCTGGAAAAGCTCCACGACAAGGTGTATTTCGCGATCCACCAGCAACAGTTGAACCTGACCGACCGGGCGATCTTGCTGAAGTGGCTCGGCGAACAGGCCGTCGACACCAAAAAGTTCGAGGCGGTCTTCGACTCCTTTGGTGTGAATAACAAGGTGCAGCGCGCGGCACTGATGACACGCAACTACCACATTCCCGGCACACCCTACGTGATCATCGGCGGTCGTTACCTGACCGGCCCTTCGATGAGCGTAAGCGGCGACGGCGGCGTCGATCAGAACCGGCTCATGCAGATCCTGAACGAGCTGGTCGAGATGCGCCAGAGCGGTGCGCGCTGACCCGCTTGCGGCGGGATCTTGAAGCAGTTTAGCGCCGCGCTCGTCCTGGCGGTGCGGATGGCCGCCGCGCTCTTGCTGACGCCGGCATTCGCTGCCTTGGCGGCAGAGCCGATGGAAGACGTCGACTACGTCCTCATTGCGCCGCAGCCGGCAACGGTTCCCGGCAAGATAGAAGTCATCGAATTTTTTTACTACGGTTGCGAATCCTGCAACCGTCTGGAACCACGCCTGCAGTCGTGGTTGAAGTCGCTTCCCTCCGACGTTTCCTTCCGACGCAATCCGGCCCTGCGGCGCACCGCATGGGTTCCGCTCACCCGCGTCTATTACGCCCTCGAACAATTCGGGGAGATCGAAAGACTGCATGAGAAGGTTTATCAGGCCGTCCACGAGGACGGCCTGAATCTCGGTAATTCTTCCGAGCTCTACAAATGGGCGCAAAAGGTCGGGCTCGATCGCGGCAAGCTCGAGCAACTCCTCGACTCCGACCTGGTCAGCACGCAGGTGCAACGCGCGCGCGATGCCACCGTGGCATACGGCATCACTGCAACGCCGTCGTTCGTTGTGGACGGCAGATACATGACCAGCGGGGGAATGGCGGGCAGCCTGGAAGCGTTATTGCCGATCGTCGAAGGCCTGATAGCCAAAGCCCGCATGGCCCGCAGGCTTAAATGACGGCGACGGACCAGAAGGTCATCATTACCGGCGCCTCGAGCGGCATAGGCAGGGCGCTTGCGATGGAATACGCCCGACGCGGAGCGACACTCGGTCTGATAGCACGTCGCAGGGAACTGCTCGTGCAACTTGCGGCGTCGCTGCCGACTCGCTCCCATACTTACGCCGTCGACGTCACGGACGCGCACGCGTTGGCGGCCGCCGCGGGGGATTTCACCGCGCGCGCAGGGTGTCCTGACATCGTGATTGCGAATGCAGGCGTGAGCGTGGGTACGCTCACGGGCTGTTCCGAAGACAATGCGGTGTTCGAAGAAGTGATCAGGGTCAACCTCACAGGAATGATGCTGACCTTCCAGCCCTTCCTCGACGCGATGAAGCGGCAGCGCAACGGTGTCCTGGTCGGCATAGCCAGCGTGGCGGGCTTTCGCGGCCTGCCGGGCGCGGCCGCGTATTCGGCATCCAAGGCGGCCGCGATCTCCTATCTTGAGAGCCTGCGGGTCGAGTTGCACGCCAGCGGGATATCGGTCGTTACGATTTGCCCCGGCTACGTCGCCACGCCGTTGACTGCTAAAAATCCATACCGCATGCCGTTCATTCTGGAACCCGCGGCGGCGGCATCGAAAATCGCGGCTGCGATCGCGGCTCGCAAGCGGTTTTACGTCCTGCCCTGGCAGATGGCACTGGTGGGCTGGGTGTTGCGTGGTTTGCCCCGTCCGCTGTACGACTGGTTATTCGCCAACGCTCCGCACAAGCCGAGACGTCCGCCCGCTTGACCGGGCGCGGCTTTCAATGCAGCGTTATTTTCAGCACCAACTCGAGCTCCGCAAGGGCTACCGCCGGATCCTCCACCTTGATGGTGTGCATTCCCATCATTCGCGCGGGCTTCAGATTGGTGCCGAGGTCATCCAGGTAGACCGCCTGGTTCGGGACGATGCCGAGCTGGTCGCAGGCCAGTTCGAAGAACCGCGTCTCGGGTTTACGCACACCGATCCTGGAGGATTCAATGACGACATCGAACAGGCCAAGAATGCGCTTCCATTCGCCGGCGCGTCCCGGGTCGCGGTCGACTCCCCGCCCGGGGCCGGCGGCAACATTGTTAGTGACGCAGGCATTGGTGTAGTGGCCTTTGCAGGCACAGAGCGCTGTGACCATCGCCGGCCGGACTTCGCCATAAAGCAGATCGATCACATCGAGCCCGCGTACTTCCCAACCCGCGGCGCGCGTTTCAGCGGCAAACGCTTCGTCGAACTGACCGGGCGACAATTCCGAGCGCTCGAAGCGGGCCCAGGCATTGTGATCATGATTGCGCGCGTTGATGCCGCGCAGAAAATCGGCGGGCAGGCCGCGCTCCTTCTCGAATCGACGAAATGCAAGGAAGGGGCTTTCCGTCATTACGCCGCCGAAATCCCACAAGACCGCCCGTATCGCTGGATTGGGCATTGCCCTATTTCTTGGCCTTCCTGAAGGCGTCCACGGCGAGCTTGAGCTCCTTGTATTCCTCGCACGGGATTGGCGAGCAGAGTCTTTGCAGTTCGGCGAGGTGCTGCTCCGCCTTGGGCAGGTTGTTGGTCAGGAGATAAGCCTCGCCGATATATTCGTGTGCGTGCCTGTTCGCGGGATCGAGCTTGAGCGCCTGGTCGTACTGGGCAAAAGAAGCCTCCAAGTTTCCGGTCTTGCGATACGCGTAGCCCAGCAGGTTGTGCGCCTCGGAATTGTTCGACACGGTCTTCATCGCTTTCGAGAGCAGCTCGATCGCCTTCTTCCAGTCCTGCGATTCCAGCGCTTTCTTGCCAGCCACGTAGTCGGGGTCGATGCTCTCGTTTGCTTCCTCCGCGCCCATGTTCGCCATGGCCGCAGGCACTAAGACGAGGCCCACCACGGCTAGCAAGGCGGGAATCAAGAGTTTCAAAATCTTTTGCATGGGCTCCTCTCTTCAGCGGTTCGCGTTTGACTGTCTATTCGACGGTGACCGATTTTGCCAGGTTGCGCGGTTTGTCAACGTCGGTGCCCTTGGCAAGCGCGGCGTGGTATGCGAGCAGTTGCAGGGGCACGGTGTGCAGGATCGGACTGAGGTAACCGGCGTGTTCAGTCATGCGGATGATGTGTACCCCGTCGCCCTGCTGGATATGGGTGTCGGCATCGGCGAATACGTAGAGTTCGCCCCCGCGCGCACGTACTTCCTGCAGATTGGACTTGAGTTTCTCCAGCAATGCATCGTTCGGCGCGATCGCAATCACCGGCATGTTCTTGTCCACCAGCGCCAGCGGTCCGTGCTTCAATTCGCCGGCCGGGTAGGCCTCCGCGTGGATGTAGGAAATCTCCTTGAGCTTGAGCGCGCCTTCCATGGCGATCGGATAGTGTATGCCCCGGCCGAGGAATAACGCATGCTGTTTATGAGAAAAGCGCTTCGCCCATTTCGCCACCTCCGGTTCGAGCGTGAGCACCTGCTGCAGCGCCGAGGGCAAATGGCGCAGGGCATGCAAATACTTCTGCTCGACTGCGGCGGCAAGCCGGCCACGCGATTTGGCCAGCACCAGGGTCAGCAAGAACAGCGCTGCGAGCTGCGTGGTGAAAGCTTTGGTTGAAGCGACGCCGATTTCGGGACCGGCGCGCGTGAGAAATTTCAGACTGGCATGCCGGATCAAGGTGCTTTCGGCAACGTTGCAAATGGCCAGCGTGAGTTCCTGACCGAGCGATTTGGCGAATTGCAGCGCCGCTATCGTGTCGGCGGTCTCGCCGGACTGGGAAATGGCGATGACCAGCGCATCGGGATTCGGTACGCTTTCGCGATAGCGGTATTCGCTAGCGATCTCGACGGAGCAGGGAATGCCGGCAATGGCCTCGATCCAATAGCGAGCGACGAGGCCGGCGTGGTAGCTGGTCCCGCAGGCAAGCACGGTGACCACTTTGATCCGTTTCATCGTGCTTTGCGCCTCGACGCCGAACAACTGCGGCACGATAGACTGCGCGCCGGTGACCATTTCCAGGGTATTGGCCACCGCCCCCGGTTGTTCGAAGATTTCCTTTTGCATGTAGTGGCGGTACGGCCCGAGTTCGACCGCGTCCACCGACAATTTGCTTTCATGCACTGGCCGGATAGCCGCGTTGCCGGCGCCGTCGCAGATGCGCACGCCGTTCAATCCTATCTCGGCCACATCGCCTTCTTCGAGATAGACCATTTTTTTGGTGACCTGCAGCAGCGCGGAAGCATCCGACGCGGCGAAGTTCTCGCCTTTGCCCAGCCCAAGTAGCAAAGGCGCACCCTTGCGCGCGACAACCAATGCCTCGGGATTTTTCTCCGACAATACTGCGATCGCGTAGGCGCCCCGCAATTCGGCGACGGCATTGCGAACCGCAGCGAACAGGTCGCCATTTTGCTTCCAGTAGGAGTGGATCAGGTGCGCGACGACTTCCGTGTCGGTATCGGAAACGAAAACATAACCGGCTGCCGAAAGCTGCTCGCGCATCTCTTCGTGGTTTTCGATGATGCCGTTGTGAACGACTGCGAGGCCGTCCTCGCTAATATGGGGATGCGCGTTGCGCTCGGAAGGCACGCCGTGCGTGGCCCAGCGGGTATGCGCTATGCCGAGGTTCCCATGAACCTTGGCCTGCTCCGCCATCTCGGTGAGTGAGGCCACGCGACCGACACTGCGCAGCCGATGCAGGCCGCCGTTGATTACGGCGATGCCCGCCGAGTCGTAGCCGCGATACTCGAGTTTGCGCAATCCCTCGAGCAGGATGGGGACGACATTACGCTGCGCGACCGCGCCTACGATTCCACACATATTTACGGTGATCGGTAACGGGTGATTGGAAAGGACTCTGCGTGAAAAACTCGCTTACTTTGTGTTCTTCCTGACCGGCCGTTTCCAGCCGGGGATCGACATCTGCTTGGCGCGCGACAACGTCAGCGATTCCGCCGGCGCATCCTTGGTAATGGTGCTTCCGGCGCCAATTGTCGCGCCGCGGCCGATCGTTACAGGTGCGACCAGCTGCGTGTCCGAGCCGATGAAGGCGTCATCCTCGATCACCGTGCGATGCTTGTTCGCCCCGTCGTAGTTGCAGGTGATGGTGCCCGCGCCGATGTTGACGCTGCTGCCGATCGTGGTATCGCCCAGATAGCTCAGGTGGTTGGCTTTCGATCCCTTGCCCAGTTCCGTCGCCTTGGTTTCGACAAAATTGCCGATGTGCACCTCGTTGGCGAGCCGTGTGCCCGGACGCAGCCGGGCGTACGGGCCAATCCGGCAGTTGGCGCCGATGACGGCGCCATCGAGATGAGAGAAAGCCGCGACCTCGCTGCCTGCGCCGATGTCCACGTTGCGCAGGACACAGCCTGGCCCGACTTTCACATTGTCGGCAAGACGGACCTTGCCTTCGAATATGCAGTTCACGTCGATGAAGACATCATTGCCGCAATCGAGTTCGCCGCGCACGTCTAAACGCCATGGGTCGGCCAGCGTCAGGCCGCGCGCCATGAGGTCGCGGGCATTCTGCAATTGATGGACTCGTTCAAGGTAGGCCAACTGGTCTTTGCTGTTCACGCCCAGGATCTCCCATTCGTCCGACGGCTGCGCCGAGCTCACCGCGGTTTTGGAGGCGATGGCAAGCGGCACGATATCTGTCAGGTAGTATTCTTTTTGAGCGTTGTCGTTGGTCAGCTTCGACAGCCATTGGCGCAGCAAGTCGGTGGGCGCGCACAGAACGCCGGTATTGATCTCGCAGATGGCCTTTTCCGGGGCGCTCGCATCTTTCTCCTCGACTATGCGCAAGATTCGACCAGCCTTGTTGCGCACAATGCGTCCGTACCCCGTCGCATCGTTGAGCGTTGCGGTCAGCAGGCGCAGGCCCGGCCTGGAGAGGAGGTTTTCAAGCGTAGACAGGCGCGTAAGCGGCGCATCGCCATACAAAACCAGGGTTGTTCCACCCGACTGCAGGTGAGGCAATGCCTGCTGCACCGCATGGCCGGTGCCGAGCTGCGGTTCCTGGCGGACGAATTCGACGGCAGCGCTCGCGAATGCGGCCGGCACCGCTGCACCGCCGTAGCCGTAGATGACGATCGTGCGATCGGCGTGCAGCGCGCTGGCCCGCTCGAGCACATGACCCAGCATCGGCTTGCCGCCGATCGCGTGCAAGACCTTGGGTAGTCCGGAGTGCATGCGCGTACCCTTGCCGGCGGCAAGGATGACGACGTTGAGGGGGGCTTTTTTCACGGGCAAACGCGACGATGACGCCGAGAATTATCGCACAAGCCCCCGGAAGGGTTGCAGCAGATCGGGGCGTTGCCTGCAGCGGCGTGCTTCATTGGGAAGCCGCGCCGGCAAATACTCGCTCCAGCAATGCGTCCTGTACCGGTTGCGCGTTGGGCGCCCCCGCGTTATTGATGATCAGGACCACGGCTAGCATCCGCCTGCGCGCATCGAGGGTGTAGCCGGCGATGGCGCGTACACCCTCGATGTAGCCTGTCTTCATATGCGCCTGTCCGGCCAGCGACGAATTGCCCAAGCGTTTTTTCATGGTGCCGTCTACCGCGACCAGGGAGAGTGAAGCTACGTATTCAGGCATTAGCGGGCTGCGATAGGCTGCGATCAGCACTTAGGCGAGGTGGCGCGCTGATCCGTGTTGTCACGGAACAGGCCTGCGCCGTTTTCGAAGACCAGTTCGGGAAAGAAAAGTCTGCGCCTTTCAAGCCATTCGCGCAGGGTTCGCCGCGATTTTTCAATCGTGGCCGGGGGATTTTCGCGCGCGCCTAGGCTGAGGAATATCTGCCGCGCCATGACGTTAATGCTGAATTTATTCACGTCGCGTAGTTGATCAGCAGCGCATCGGCGCCGACGTTGTAAGGCCGCGAGGGCTCGTTGTCGAATAGAGCAGGATCGTGTTCGTCGATGGCGAAAAAACTGCGGTCGAGCGGCAGGTCGCCGCCAATCTCTCGCAATCCGCGGCTGCGCAGGTCGCGCAGGAATAACCAGAGATTCTCCACGCTTAATTTAGGAACGTCGTATCCCTTCCACACCAAATCGCCATCCAGGCGGTCACCCGAGAGCGCGCCATCGAGCCAGGCTTCGGTTTTCCAGGTATGAGCCGGCCCGAGCAATTCGAGCGCCGCGAAGGTGGTGAGGAGCTTCATGGCCGAGCCCGGATTGAGCGGGCGGTCCGCGCCGAAAGACAGCACTGCGCGGTCACCGGTGAGATCGTGGACGTAGACGCCCACTTCGTTTTCGGGAATGTCGGCCTGCACCAGCGCGACAGCTACGTTCTCCGGCAAACGGTTGGGCGCGGTCGCGCATGCGCTCGCCGACAGCGCCGCGAGCAACAAGAACATGATCCGGGCGGACAATGACGTCACCATGGTTCTGTCGTGGAGCGTCGCACTAGGCATTGCCTCATGCCAGGCTGTCCAGGATCCCGCAGGTCCCGTCGACGAGCATGTTCATCTGTTCTTCTTCGATGACATACGGCGGCATGAAATAGACGGTATTGCCCAGCGGGCGCAGCAACAATCCCCGTTCGAGCGCCGCGCCATAGAATTTGCGCGGGAACAAAGCATCCTGCGTTTCGACATCGAACGCCCAGATCATGCCGGTGTTGCGGAACGCGCGTACGAGAGGATGCCGGACGATTTTTTTGCACAGCGCAGAAATCTGCGCGGATTTCACCCGGTTCGCGACGATGACGTCGTCCTGCTCGAAGATATCCAGCACGGCCAGCGCGGCACGGCAGGCCAGCGCATTGCCGGTATAGGAATGCGAATGCAGGAAGCCTCGCGTCATTTCATCGTCATAGAATGCACGGTAGATTTCCTCGCTGGTCATCGTCACCGAAAGCGGCAGGTAACCGCCGGTGATGCCCTTGGACAGGCAAAGAATATCCGAACGAATGCCGGCCTGCTCGCAAGCCAGGAAGCTGCCGGTGCGCCCGAACCCCACCGCAATTTCATCCGCGATGAGGTGCACTCCGTAGCGGTTGCATAGCGCGCGTGCTTCCTGAAGAAATCGAGGATGGTGCATTGCCATGGCGCCCGCCGCCTGTACCAGCGGCTCCACGATCAGGGCCGCAGTCTGCGCATGCCGCTCGGCGAGATAGGTTTCGAGCGCGCCTGCCGAGCGAAGGGCCATATCTTCCGCGCTTTCCCCGGGACCTGCATTGCGCCAGTCCGGCGACGGAAGCTGCGTGCTCTGCCCCAACAGCGTCGCGTAAATATTCCGGAACAACGGAACGTCGGTCACCGACAACGCCCCAAGCGTTTCGCCGTGATAGCCATTCTTGAGGCTGATGAATCCGGTTTTGCGGGGTTGCCCGACATTCTTCCAATAGTGGAAACTCATCTTCAGCGCAATCTCGATTGCAGAGGCGCCGTCGCTGGCGAAGAAGCAGTGCGACAGCCCGGTTAGCACCGACAACCGTTCTGATAACTGCACGACGGGCTCGTGGGTGAAACCCGCCAGCATCACGTGCTCAAGCTTGCCTAGCTGATCGATCAGTGCGGCATTGATGCGCGGGTTGGCGTGCCCAAAAAGGTTGACCCACCAGGAACTGATCGCATCGAGGTAGCGCTTGCCGTCGAAGTCAATCAGCCACACACCGTCGCCACGCGCGACAGGCACTAGCGGCAATTGCTCGTGATGCTTCATTTGCGTGCACGGATGCCATACGGAGCGCAGGCTGCGGTAGAGTAAATCCTGGTTGCGTGAAAAATCTGTAATCATTGAAAGTGAAATGCGAAAACAAGGCGGCTGGACATCGCGCGCAGTAAGACATTATTTAGGCGGTGAATCAAGCTTGAGTACTGGCGCTCGACGGCACTGGCTGCCAAGCTATCAGGCATCGTTGATGCTTTGCTTCTTTGGGAGTATCCCCAGTCCCGTGCAAAGGAGTCCTGCATGAATTTGCTGGAGACCATCACCGAACGCATCGCAACCAAACCGCTGCCTTTGGTGGCGATTACGGTCGCCGCCGTCCCTTGTCCCGATACGCCCGTGATTTTGACGCTGCACTGGCATGGCTTCGTCGAGGAAAAAATTGTCGCACTCGAAGAGGCGCAAACCGTGGCTTACACGCCAATTCCGAGTTCGGCCCTGCAGGTCAATCACCGTTGGAGCGACCTGGCGACGCTGGATCGTGCGGCAATGGAGGCGGGCTGGGAACTCGGTGCATGGGATGTCGCCCGTGCCGAGCGCGCAGCATGCACGCGCCCGGGAGCGCAATCCGGCGAAGCCCTGGAATGTTTACAGGCCTTCGGTTCGTTTCCTTACGGGGTGAATGATATTCAGGCTGTGATAACGGAAGCGCCCGATGCCGAGGATCTGGTCCATCTTGCCGCTCGCCAAGGCTACTTGATGTGGATGTTCCGTCCAGTGTATCGCGGTATCTGGGCAGAGTTTGCCGATGACGCGACCCTGTGCGCCGACGGCAAGCGCAATCCGCCTTGCCCGATAGTACCGGTGCCTCCGGTTGGCCGAGGCCTGAAAAAAACGGTATATCGCTTCGGGGTGCCCTCATCCGCACTCGCAAACTGAGTTCCGACGCCTCTGCCGGGGTCAGTTTAGAGCGGGAACGCAGCATCCCTGATTTGTAAGCGCTCGCTTACATTCCGTTTGGCCTGATCCGGACCTCGACAACAGCCAAAGCCCTTGAATTCGGGGCTCTAAGCCATTACTATTAGCACTCTCAAGCATTGAGTGCCAAAGAGAGCGTTCGCTCTCTATATCGTTCATAACAAGGAGAGTCGAAATGAAAATCCGTCCTTTGCACGACCGCGTTATCGTCAAGCGCCTCGAGGAAGAGCGCAAGACCGCTTCCGGCATCGTGATTCCCGATACCGCCGCCGAGAAGCCGGATCAAGGCGAAGTGATTGCAGTTGGTAATGGCAAGGTGCTGGAAGACGGCAAGGTCCGTCCGCTGGACGTCAAGAAGGGTGACAAGATCCTGTTCGGCAAATATTCCGGCCAGACCGTCAAGGTCCATGGCGAAGAACTGCTAGTGATGCGCGAAGAAGACATCATGGGCGTCGTCGAAGCAGCCTAAGTCAAAACCCAGTCCCATCCCAATTTCAGGAGCAAATACTCATGGCAGCAAAAGACGTCAAATTCCACGACTCCGCCCGTGCCCGCATCGTGGCCGGAGTCAACATCCTGGCCGACGCGGTCAAGGTAACCCTGGGCCCGAAGGGCCGCAATGTCGTGCTCGAGCGCTCGTTCGGCGCCCCCACCATCACCAAGGACGGCGTGTCGGTCGCCAAGGAAATCGAACTGAAGGACAAGTTCGAGAACATGGGCGCGCAGATGGTCAAGGAAGTCGCTTCCAAGACCTCCGATGTCGCCGGTGACGGCACCACCACCGCGACCGTCCTGGCCCAGGCGATCGTGGCGGAAGGCATGAAGTTCGTTGCCGCCGGCATGAACCCGATGGACCTGAAGCGCGGCATCGACAAGGCCGTCATAGCCGTCGTGGAAGAACTCAAGAAAATTTCCAAGCCCTGCACCACCGGTAAGGAAATTGCCCAGGTCGGCTCGATTTCCGCCAACTCCGATGCCGTGATTGGCCAGAAGATTGCCGAAGCCATGGAAAAAGTCGGCAAGGAAGGCGTGATCACGGTAGAAGACGGTTCGGGCCTGGAAGACGAACTGGAAGTCGTGGAAGGCATGCAGTTCGACCGCGGATACCTCTCCCCGTACTTCATCAACAATCCGGACCGCCAGATCGCGATCCTGGAAAATCCCTACGTGCTGCTGCACGACAAGAAGGTCTCGAACATTCGCGAACTGCTGCCGATCCTCGAGCAGGTTGCAAAGGCCGGTCGTCCGCTGCTGATCGTCGCTGAGGACGTCGACGGCGAAGCGCTGGCTACCCTCGTGGTCAACAACATTCGCGGCATCCTCAAGACCTGCGCAGTGAAGGCACCTGGCTTCGGCGATCGCCGCAAGGCCATGCTGGAAGACATCGCCATCCTGACCGGCGGTACGGTCATTGCAGAAGAAGTCGGCCTGTCCGTCGAGAAGGCCACGTTGAAGGATCTGGGCCAGGCCAAGCGCATCGAGATCGGCAAGGAAGAGACCACCCTCATCGACGGCGCCGGCGACGGCAAGACCATCGAAGGCCGGGTCAAGTCGATTCGCAAGCAGATCGACGAAGCCACCAGCGATTACGATAAGGAAAAGCTGCAGGAACGTGTCGCCAAGCTGGCCGGCGGCGTTGCGCTGATCAAGGTGGGCGCTGCGACCGAAGTCGAATTGAAGGAAAAGAAGGCCCGTGTGGAAGATGCGCTGCACGCCACGCGTGCTGCAGTCGAGGAAGGCATCGTCGCGGGCGGCGGTGTTGCCTTGATTCGGGCGCGTAGCGCGATTACCAAGCTCAAGGGCGCTAATGCCGATCAGGACGCAGGCATCAAGATCGTCATCCGTGCGTTAGAAGAGCCGCTGCGCTGGATTGTCGCCAACGCCGGCGACGAGCCTTCCGTTGTTCTTAATAAGGTTGTCGAAGGCAAGGGCAATTTCGGCTACAACGCCGCCACGGGTGAGTACGGCGACATGGTGGAAATGGGCGTGCTCGACCCCACCAAGGTTACCCGCTACGCACTTCAGAACGCGGCGTCGGTTGCCGGCCTGATCCTGACCACTGCGGCGATGGTTGCCGAAGCGCCGAAGGATGATCATTCCCACGGCGGTGGCGGTGGCGGCATGGGCGGAATGGGTGGCATGGGCGGTATGGACATGTAAGAGCTTCACCCGCGCTCGGACTGCGAAAAGCCCCGCTTCGGCGGGGCTTTTCTTTTGGGGTAAGGCTGACTGGGCAATGCCTGCGCCTTGCCGCCCGTTCGGGTTTGCTGCAACTGCGGCGAAGCATGACATTGACAATCGCCCCGGCGCGGCAATTAAACTGTCGGTCAGACTGCGCCGGCACCCGACTGCCGCAGCACAATCACAAGGGAGGAGAGAACATGGCTGGAATCGCGACTGGCGCCCAGGACAAGAACCAACCGGACCTCAAGCCGGCCGAGAAGAGGGTGATCTTCGCGTCGTCCCTCGGCACAGTTTTCGAGTGGTACGATTTTTACCTGTATGGCTCGCTCGCAGCGATCATTTCCAGACAGTTCTTTTCCGGGGTAAACCCAACTGCGGCATTCATCTTTGCCCTGCTTGCTTTTGCGGCAGGTTTTGCGGTGCGCCCGTTCGGAGCGCTGATCTTCGGCCGGCTCGGTGACATGGTCGGGCGCAAATACACCTTCCTGATCACGATCGTGATAATGGGCACCTCCACATTTGTCGTGGGTTTGTTGCCCAGCTATGCATCCATCGGCATTGCAGCGCCGGCAATCCTTATCGCGTTGCGCTTGTTGCAGGGGCTCGCCCTCGGCGGCGAGTACGGCGGCGCTGCCACCTACGTTGCCGAACACGCCCCCGAAAGCAGGCGCGGCCTCGATACGAGCTGGATCCAGACGACGGCCACGCTCGGTCTGTTCCTCTCGCTCGCCGTGATTCTCGGCGTGCGTACTTTCATTGGCGAAGAACAGTTTGCCGACTGGGGTTGGCGCATCCCGTTCCTGGTTTCGTTCATCCTGCTTGTCATCTCGGTCTGGATACGCCTGCAATTGCAGGAATCCCCCGTGTTCCAGCGTATGAAGGATGAAGGCAAGAATTCCAAGGCGCCGCTCACCGAGTCATTCGGCCAGTGGAAGAATCTGAAAATTGTCATCCTGGCACTGTTGGGCCTCACCGCCGGGCAGGCAGTGGTGTGGTACACAGGGCAGTTCTACGCGTTATTCTTTCTGACGCAAACGCTGAAGATGGATGGCGCGACGGCGAACCTGCTGATCGGGCTATCGCTGCTGATCGGCTCGCCGTTCTTCATCGTATTCGGCGCCTTGTCCGACCGCATAGGACGAAAGC
>JANXVW010000261.1 GCA_025351455.1 Betaproteobacteria bacterium
TCGCGCTGCATACGATTTCCTGGCGCCGGCGCTTGCGCGGACCGCGGTCGGGCAGCAGCATCTGCTGGCGGGTATCTTCATCGGCTTTCTGGAAGTTCTCCCACCATTCCGCGATCTCGGCATCGACTTCGCCGCTGTCACAGCGCAGCACCAGGAAATCGTATGCAGCGCGAAAGCGGGGGTGCGCAAGTACGCTGTACGGCCGGCGTCCGGAGCGTCCGAGGAAACGCGGCTGCAGCGCCCAGATGTCCTTCATGTCCGCACCGAAACGCTTCGGAATGGACAGCTTTTCCGCCTGCACATGAATCACGTGGTCCATCGCCTTGAACAGCGCCGGCAGCGGACTCAAGCCTTCTTCCTGCGCGAGTTTCCAGGCCGACAGCACTTCATGCCAGAGCAGCGCGGCAAACAGGAATCCGGGTGATATCGGCTTTTCCGCACGCACGCGTTCGTCAGTGCTCTTCAACGCCATCATCACGAAGCGCTCGCCCATCGGCTGCTCGAGAATAACGTCGAGCATCGGCAGCAGGCCGTGGTGCAGTCCTTCCTGGCGCAATTGCAGCAGACAGGCGGTGGCGTGTCCGGAGAACAGCAGCTTCATCATTTCCTCGAACAGGCGCGAGGACGGCACGTTGGCCAGCAAGGACGCGAGGCTCTTGATCGGAGCGCGGGTATCGGTCTCGATCTTCAGGCCGAGCTTGGCGGAAAGACGCACGGCACGCAGCATGCGCACCGGGTCTTCGCGATAGCGCTGTTCGGGATCGCCGATCATGCGCAGTCTGTGCGCCTTCAGGTCGCCGAGGCCGTCGCAGAAATCCAGGATCTGTTCGGTCGTCGGATCGTAGAACATCGCGTTGATGGTGAAGTCGCGCCGCGTGGCATCTTCTTCCTGGGTGCCGAACAGGTTGTCGCGCAGGATGCGGCCGGTTTCGTCGGCGCGTTGGTCTTCCTGATCGCCACCCTGGCGCGCGCGAAACGTGGAAACTTCCACCGTGTCTTCGCCGAACATGACGTGGACCAGGCGGAAGCGTCGCCCGATGATGCGCGAGCGCCGGAACACGCTGCGTACCTGCTCTGGCGTCGCATCGGTGGCGATATCGAAATCCTTGGGTCTGAGGCCGAGGAGCAGGTCGCGGACGGCCCCGCCGACGACGTAGGCCGCAAAACCCTTTTCCTGCAGGCCGGTGGTGACGCGCCGCGCGCTGGAACTGATTTTGTCTTTGGTCAGGCCGTGCTTGCTGCGCGGAACGACCTGCGGCTGGGCCGACGGCGATGACCGGCCGGAGAATACCCGGCGGAGCAGTTTCCGAATCATCAAATAGCGCAGAATTCCATGGTGGAAGGATTTATGGCGGCGTGAAACCATTGATTATACATGCGGCCCTTCTCCCGATAGCCTTTCCGGCAGGAATAGGCGCTCGCCACCAATTTCGACCGGCACCAGCGGAAATCCGTACAGGTCGCGCAGATTGTCCCCGGTCAATACATCTTCGGCCCGGCCCACGACATGGCGCCCCGCCCCAAACAGCAGCAGGAAGCGATGGCAATAACGGGTGGCGAACAGCAAGTCGTGCAACACCATGACGACGACTGCGCCCCGATTGCGCGCCTCATGCGCCAGCCGTTCCAGCACCGCCACCTGGTGCGGCAGGTCGAGATGCTGCAGCGGTTCATCGAGCAGGTAGACGTCCGGCCGTTGCGTGAACAACGCGGCGGCGCGTGCGCGCTGGCGCTCGCCGCCGGAGAGCGTTGCGAAGGGGCGGTCGCCGAACCCCTGCAGGTGCATTGCCTCGATCTCGCCCTGGGCAATGTGTTCGTCCTCCGCGCTCCACCCAAATGGACTGCGCGCATGCGGATAGCGGCCGAGCAGGACATAGTCGCGCACGCTGCCCCAGAAGTCGCGGCTTTCGTCCTGCAGGAGGACGCCAATCTGCCGCGCCAGCGCACGCTTCGGCACATTTTCCACCACGTCATCGCCGAGCATCACCCGGCCCGCTTGCGGAGTTCTCAACGCGGCCAGCGCATGCAACAGCGTGGACTTGCCGCTGCCGTTGCGCCCGAGAACGGCCCACACGTCACCCGGCTGGAACCCGATCGACAGGCCTTCGACCAGCGTGCGGCCGGGATAGGCGAGGCGCAACCCTTCAGTGCGCAGCATCTTTGTTTTTCCCGGCGAGCAGCAGCAGAAGGATCGGCACGCCAAGCAATGCGGTGAGTACGCCGACGGGAAACTGCAAAGGCGCCCAGGCACTGCGGGCCACGGTGTCGGCCATCACAAGGAAGCCGCCGCCGATGAGAATGGAACCGGGCAGCAGCCAGCGGTGATCCGCGAAACCGGCAAGGCGCACAAGATGCGGCACGATCAGGCCGACGAAACCGACGGTGCCGCCGACCAGCACCGCAGTGACCGCTGCGACCGCGGCCACGCCAAACAGCACGACCTCGACGCCGCTGACCGCCACGCCAAGCGACTGCGCCTTCATCCTGCCGAGCGCAAGCACGTTCATGGCCGGGGCAAACGGCATTGCCACGACAAACAAAAGCACCAACACGACAAGCGCGGGAAGCGGATTGCCTGCGTAACCAAGATCGCCCATGAGCCAGTACAGCATGCCCTTTACGGCGGTTTGCGGCGCAAGCACCAGGATCAGGCTGAGGAGCGCGTTCAATCCCGCTGCCACGACCACACCAGTTAGCAGCAAGCGATAGGGATTCCAGTTACCGGCACGCAGGCTCAGGCCGAATACCAGCGCGGAGGCCAGGACCGCTCCGCCCAGCCCCAGCCCGGTTTGCATCAACGTTCCCAAGCCGAGCAGCATGCCGAACATCACGCCCAATGCGGCGCCGCCGGAAATGCCGAACACATAGGGATCCGCAAGCGGGTTTCGCAGCAGCACCTGCATCAGCGTGCCGGCCAGCGCCAGCAGCGCGCCGCAGGAAAAGGCCGCCAGCACGCGCGGGAGCCGCAGCTTCCAGACGATGTCGGAGATCGCGTCGCTGCCCGGGTGCAGCAACGCTGAAACGAGTTCAGGCAATGGGATGGAAACGCTGCCAGCGGCAATTCCGATGGCGATGCCCGCCGCAGCAATCAGCGACAGCACGACGATTCCGGCGGCTCGCGACATGAATTTGTTCGGCCGCCGCGGCGTGGCGGCTATCGCAGGCTGATGACGCGCCAGTCGTGCTTGAGCGCGTGTTCCTTGAGCGTCTCGTCGGGATCCACGGCGACCGGGTGGCTGACGAGGGACAGCAGCGGCAGGTCGTTCAGCGAATCGCTGTAGAACCAGGTCTGTTCGAGCTTTCCCCACTCGATGCCGTGCTCCGCCATCCAGCTCTTCAACCGCTCGACTTTACCTTCGCGAAATGACGGTACGCCCATGACCCGCCCGGTAAATTCGCTGCTGACTTCCTCCGGCTCGGTGGCGATCAGATTTTCTATGCCGAGCTCGCGCGCGATCGGCGCCGTGACGAAGCGATTCGTGGCGGTGATAACCACACGCGCGTCGTCGCGATGGCTTGCGATGAGGTCGCGCGACTTCTGCGTGATGATCGGCAAGATCTTCTTGTGCATGAATTCGGCATGCCACTGGTCGAGCTGCTTGCGCGGATGCCTGGCCAGCGGTTTGAGCTGGAAATCGAGGAACTCGTGGATGTCGAGCGTGCCGGCCTTGTAGGCTTCATAGAAATGCCGGTTGCGCGCTTCGTAGACCTCGCGATCGAGCACTTCCTTTTCGATCAGGAATTGCGCCCACTCGAAATCGCTGTCTCCGGCAAGCAGGGTGTTATCGAGATCGAACAGGGCGAGGCGCATGGAAAAGTGCGAAGAAAACGCGACGGGACGTTAAAAAAAAGCGTGGCCAGTATAGCGCAAAAGCGGCCGAAAGCGCCATTGCGTGTCCGGCCTGTTTCATGCACCCTCATTGCGGAATGTTGTCTTCCGGGCGCAACAATTCCTTCAACAGCGGCAGCGTGATCGGCCGTTTGGCTTCCAGCGAATGGCGGTCGAGCGCATCGAGTATGCTCATCAGCGACGGAAGGTCGCGGCTCATGTGGCGCTGCAGATAGTCGATGACCCCGTCCGGCAGGTCGAACGCGCGCGAAGCCGCATGGCGTTTGAGCGCCAGCGCCTTTTCATCATCGTCAAGCGCCTGAACCTGGTACACGAGACCCCAGCCGAGCCGCGTCACCAGTTCCGGACGCAACTTCAATCGCGCAGGCGGCGCATTGCCGGCGGCCAGCACGATCCCGGTGCGCTCGCGAATCTGGTTGTACAAATTGAAAAACGCCCGCTGGTTGCGGGCGTCCAGTGTCTCCACGTCGTCCACCGCCACTGCGCGCAATTGCGCCGAAGGCACAGGCACCGGATCTCCCCGCGGCACAAACAGGCAGACCAGCCCGGCGGCTTGCAGCCCGTCGACGGTCGCTCGCAAAAGATGTGAGCGTCCGCTGCCGGCCTCGCCCCAGAGGTAAACGGATCGCTCCACATTGCGCCCGGCGACGAGATTGCCAAGCAAGTTCAGCAGTTCGGCGTTGCGTCCGGGAAAGAAATTATCCAGCGCCGGCGCGGGGGCCGGCGCAAGGGTGAGGGCCAATTGCTTCATCAGGATTTGAACAGGTCGCTGTCGACGTAGTGGGCGCGCAGGTGGCGCAAGGCCACCAGCAGCGCCGCGCTTGCGGGAAGTGCGAGCAGCACACCGAAAAAACCGAAGAGCTTGCCGAACACGAGCAGCGCGAATATCACCGCAACGGGATGCAGGCCGATGCGATTGCCCACCATCATCGGGGTCACCACGGTGCCTTCGAGCACCTGGCCGATGCCAAATGCGACCCAAACTCCGACGAGCCCGAGCACGCTGTTGAACTGATTGAAACCGGCCAAGGTGCCGAGCAGCAGCCCGACCAGCATCCCCAGATACGGCACGAATACCAGGAAGCCCGCAAGGATGCCAATCGGCAGCGCGTACTCGAGCCCGGCGATCCAAAGCGCCACAACGTAGTACGCGGCCATGAGGAGCATCACCAAAAGCTGTCCGCGCAGAAACTCGCCGAGCACGCGGTCAATTTCCGCGGCGATGCTGCAAACACCCGGATGCAGCCTGCGCGGAATCAGGTCCTCGATCCGGCGCAAGATTTCATGCCAGTCGCGCAGAAAGTAAAACAGCACCACCGGCATCAGCAAAACGGTGGTGAAGAACCCAACGATGGCCATGCCTCCGGTCGTGAGCTTCGGCAGCAGGATTTTGAATATATCGCTGTCGCTTCGCAGGTTGTCGGAAACAGCCTGGCGAAAATGCTCCATGTCGAGATTCACTTCGACGCCGAGCGTGCCGGAGAGCCAGGGCACCAGCCGGCCGCGCGCCCACTCGAGATACTCCGGCACATGCTGCAGGAATGCGACGAACTGGCGCTCGACCATGGGCAAGACGATCAGCGCGAGCGCAGCCAGGCCGATCACGAGCAGTGCCATGACGATTGCTGCCGCCAGCCAGCGCGGCGCCCTGCGCGCAATCCAGTCCACAGGGGGCAGGCAGATATAGGCCAGCACGGCGGACAGCAAAAACGGGGTGAGGATCGGCGCGACAAGATAGAGCAGCAATCCCGCAGCCGCTGCAGCAAGCAGATACCAGGCAAAACGCGCAGGAAAAACCGTAGGCATTTGGAGTAAAATTCGCCGCGCCCAGAACCACGCAGCCAGGCTGCAATCCGGCCGCCACTTTATCCCGAAGAACCCGGCAACTCAACTTGAAGACTGATCTCCCCGCCTCCAATTCCCTGTCCTATCGCGACGCCGGCGTCGACATCGATGCCGGGGATCGGCTTGTCGACAACATCAAGCCCTTCGCCAAACGCACCCTTCGCGACGGTGTGCTGGCCGGCATTGGCGGATTCGGTGCGCTGTTCGAATTGCCGAAAAACTACAAGGAGCCCGTGCTGGTATCGGGCACCGACGGCGTGGGCACCAAGCTCAAGCTGGCGTTTCACCTGAACCGGCACGACACGGTGGGCATCGACCTGGTTGCGATGAGCGTGAACGACATCCTGGTGCAAGGCGCCGAGCCGCTGTTCTTTCTCGACTACTTCGCCTGCGGCAAGCTCGATGTGGCAACCGCGACGCAAGTCGTGAAGGGTATTGCCGCGGGATGCGAACTGGCCGGCTGCGCGTTGATCGGCGGCGAAACCGCTGAAATGCCGGGCATGTATCCGCCAGGGGAATACGACCTCGCCGGCTTTGCCGTCGGCGCAGTGGAAAAAAGCAAAATCATCGATGGCGCGGATATCGTCCCGGGCGATGTCATTCTCGGGCTGGCCAGCAGCGGCGCGCATTCCAACGGCTATTCGCTGATCCGCAAGATCGTCGATACTTCCGGCGTGGACCTGTCATCCGCCTTCGACGGCCGCACATTGGGAGAAGCATTGCTGACGCCCACGCGCATTTATGTGAAACCCGTGCTGGCCGCGCTGCAGGAAATCCCCATCAAGGGGCTTGCGCACATTACCGGCGGCGGGCTGATGGAAAACGTGCCGCGCGTGCTGCCGCAGAACACGTGCGCTGAACTGAAAAAGAGCACATGGCCGCGGCCGCCACTGTTCGACTGGCTGCAGAAGAATGGCAATGTCGCAGAAGCCGAGATGCACCGCGTGTTCAACTGCGGCATCGGCATGGTGGCGATTGTCGCCGCGGCGCATGCGGTGCGCGCGATCGAGGCACTGCGGCGGGAAGGTGAAGCCGTCTACCGCATCGGCGAAGTACGCAGCAGGCGCGGTGACGAAGTGCAAACCGTGGTTATCTGAAAGGGACGATGAAGCGCATCGTAATCCTGATATCGGGCCGCGGCAGCAACATGCAGGTGCTGCTCGAGACAAAACTGGATGCGCAGATCGTTGCGGTCATCAGCAACAATCCGTCGGCGCGGGGCCTGCAGTTCGCGCGCAGCGCCGGAGTAGAAACCAAATTGGTGAACCACCGCGATTATGCGGATCGGACGAGTTTCGACAAGGCGCTGGGCGACGCCATCGCAGCGTATAGTCCCGACCTGATCGTGCTGGCCGGTTTCATGCGCATCCTCACGGAGCAATTCATCAAAAGATTCAGCGGCAGGATCCTGAACATCCATCCGTCCCTGCTCCCGGCATTTTCCGGCCTCGATACGCACCGGCGCGCGCTCGATGAAGGCGTTAAGCTGCATGGCTGCACCGTGCATTTCGTCACTCCGGCGCTGGACCACGGGCCGATCGTCATCCAGGCTGCCGTCCCGGTACTGCCCGACGACGACGAGGAACGTCTGGCCGCTCGTGTACTCCAACAGGAGCACGTCGTCTATCCGCAGGCCATCCGCTGGTTTCTGGAAGGCCGGCTCGCAATCGAGGGCAACCACGTGAGACTATCCGCCGCATGGCGCAATCCAGTTCCAATTATTTCCCCATTGCCCAAATGATGCGCCACGCCCTGATCGTACTGATCCTCCTCCCCACCCCGGCATGGGCCGCGCAGCCGCCGCACCACGTGCAAATGGATTTCTCCGTCAATTCCGGATCCATGCATCTGGGCGATGGACGCGACGTACTAGAACACGACGGCAAACAATATTCGATCGTCAGCGATTCGAAGACCATCGGCCTGGCAGCCATCCTGTACAAGATGAACATCCACCGCGAGGCGCGCGGACTGGTGACGAAGAGCGGCCTGCGGCCGTTGCATTTCCAGGAAGAACGCACGCGCAAACCGAAGCGGGCCGCGGACTTCGATTGGGAGTCCAGGCAGCTCGGGCTGACCGACGGCGACAACGTCACCACCGTGGCACTGCCGGACAACAGCTTCGACCAGACCAGCTTCGCCTATGCGTTCGCGTTCCGGTCGCCAGACGAAGAACTTCCCCCGGTGCACCTGACCGACGGCCGCAAGTTGTCGGACTACAAATACCAGATGGTCGGCAAGGAGAAAATTAAAACGCCCATCGGCGAACTGGAAACACTGCACTTCCAGAAAGTGCGCGACGTCGACGACAAGCGCGGTTTCGAGGTCTGGCTCGCAGTCGGGCATCACTACCTTCCCGTGCAAATCCGCTATATCGAAAAAGACGGCACCATTCTGGACTCGACCGTTACCGCCATTTCCTATTAAAAGATGCAACCTACCCCGGCAATGATGCAGGCGGCGACTGCGGCCGTCGATCTCGCATTGCCCATGCTTCATCCGGCCGACGCGGTATTGCGCAATTTCTTCGGCGCAAACCGCACGCTAGGCCAGCGCGACCGCGCCTTCATCGCCGAAACCGTGTTTTCCGTCCTGCGCCACAAGCGCTTGCTCGAGCAACTCGTCCCCGATCCTACTCCGCGCAAGCTCGTCTGCGCCGCGCTTATCAAGGTACAAGGCTACGGACTCGGTCAACTCGAATCCTTCCTGAAAAGCAGCGACCACGATTGGTCTGTGCGACTCAAGTCCGCCGACATCGAGGCGCTGCCACCTGCCGTGAAACTCAGCTTGCCCGACTGGCTATACGACAGACTGGTGGCCGAAACTTCGGAACAGGAAGCTGCCGCCTTCGGCCATGCCATGCTCAAGACCGCTCCGCTAGATTTGCGCGTCAATACGCTGCTGTCCGATCGCGCACAGGTGTTGCGCGATCTGCGGACGAGCGGTTTTGACGCCGAGCCGACACGGTATTCGCCGGTCGGCATCCGTGTGGCCGGAAAGCCGGCCATCAACCGCCATGAGTTATTTACCAGCGGCGCAATCGAGGTGCAGGACGAAGGCAGCCAGCTGCTGGGCTATCTGGTTGCGCCACGACGGCGCGAGATGGTGGTCGATTTTTGCGCTGGTGCGGGCGGCAAAACCTTGCTCATGGGCGCGATGATGCAATCCCAGGGCCGGCTGTATGCCCTGGACGTTTCGGGAAAGCGTCTGAAGAACCTGGCGCCCCGGCTCAAACGCTCCGGCCTGTCCAATGTGCATCCGCAGATCATCGCAAACGAGAACGACATCAAGGTCAAACGCCTGGCCGGCAAGATCGATCGGGTGCTGGTGGATGCCCCGTGCAGCGGCCTGGGCACCTTGCGGCGCAATCCCGATCTGAAATGGCGCCAGTCGCCGCAATCGATCGATGAACTTGCGGTAAAACAGCGCGCGATCCTCACGGCGGCGGCCACATTGCTCAAGCCGGGAGGACGCCTGGTTTATGCCACCTGCAGCGTGCTGGGCCAGGAAAACCGCGCAGTCGCGGAGGAATTTCTCGCAAATCATCCGGATTTCGAACGCTTGAGTTGCCGCCGCGCGCTCGATGAAAGCCATATCGCGCTCGATGGCGACGATTATCTGGAACTGCGTCCGCAACTGCACGATACCGACGCCTTCTTTGCAGCGGTCATGCAAAGACGGATGACCGCATGAAGGCGCTGCACACCACGCTGCTGATCGCCAGCCTCGCACTCGCAGGGCATGTATGTGCTTTTGAGTCTTCAAATGTTGTTCCCGCGATCGGCAGCATCGAGTACGCCTTCACCCCGGGCGACGATGCCGCCGGCCTGATCGTGCGAACGATCGACGCCGCCAGGTCGCAGGTTCTGGTCCAGGCATTCAGCTTCACCCACCGCGACATCGCCGATGCGCTGATTCGCGCCCATCGCCGCGGACTGAACGTGCAGGTCATCGCCGACCGGGATCAAACGGATTCGATCGATTCGGTCGCGATGCAGTCCCTGGGCGCAGCCGGCCTGGCGGTATTCACGGATGCCGAGCACTCGGCGGCCCATAACAAGGTGATCGTCATCGACCCCGACACTGGACATCCCGCGCTCGTGACGGGCAGTTTCAATTTCACGTTTGCGGCGCAGAATCGCAATGCGGAAAACGTACTCGTGTTGCACGGAAATCCGGAACTTGCCCGCGCGTTTTTCGCAAACTGGCAACAGCATCGCCAACATGCGGTCGCGATGGTCCGCAAGCAATTCAGGTAACGTAAAATTCCTGCCTCATAGGGGGAGACATGAAGAACCAGTCAACCGAGGTCGGGCGATTGCTCAGCGATCTGTTCGACGACCTGCAACGCGGTGTGATCCTGTGGCAGCTCGCGATCGTTGCTCTCGCGCTGCTCATCGCGTGGCAGGCCGCGCGCTATATGCGCCGCCGCATGGCGGCCGCCGCCGTCGCCGCCGATCCGGAAAAAACGATGCGCATCAGCATTGGCGGGATGAACCGTGAACTGTTCCCGGTGACGGCACTGCTGTTGCTGCTGGTCGGTCGCTGGGCGCTCGAAGACCACCAACCCGTTCATCTGCTCAACATCGCCGTTCCGCTGATGCTGGCTATGGTAATCATCCGCGGCGTGGTCTACCTTTTGCGGCATACCTTCGCTCCAGGGGGAATGCTGCGCTCCTGGGAAATGGCGATTTCGTGGCTGGTATGGCTGGGCGTGGCCATGCACATCGTCGGGTTGCTGCCGGCCATCGGCAGATTCCTCGAGGACACGGCATTTCGCATCGGCCAACAGCGCCTCTCGCTGGCAATGGTTCTCACCGCATCGCTCACGGTCGTGCTGACTGTGATGGCCGCACTCTGGATAGGCCGGATACTCGAGTCGCGCATCATGGCCTTGCAGCATGTCGAGATCAACCTGCGCTTTGCCCTGACCAAGATCCTGCGCAGCGTCCTGGTCATCGTTGCGATCCTGATTGCATTGCCGATCGTCGGCATCGACATTACCGTGCTTTCCGTTTTCGGAGGCGCGCTCGGCGTGGGCATCGGCTTCGGCCTGCAAAAAGTGGTCGCCAACTACATCAGTGGCTTCACCATTCTGCTCGACCGCACCGTCAGTCCCGGCGACCTGGTGACGGTCGATCATTTCTACGGCGAAGTCACGAAACTCACGTCGCGCTGCATCATCGTTCGCGGCCCGGACGGCACGGAGGCGATCGTGCCGAATGAAACCGTGATCACTTCGACGGTGATCAACCATTCGTACTCCAACCGCCGCGTGCTGATGCGCATACCCGTACAGATCAGTTATTCGAGCAACCTCGACACTGCCTTGAAATTGATGCTGGAAGCCGCATATTCCCATCCCAGGGTATTGAAAGATCCCGCTCCGGCCGCCCTTTTGACCGCTTTTGGCGATAACGGTATCAATCTTGAACTGATGGCGTGGATCGAGGATCCGGAGCGGGGCAAACTGAACCTCAATTCGGACTTGAATCTGGCGCTATACAAGAGCTTCGGCGCCAACAATATCGAGATCCCCTTTCCACAACGCGATGTCCGCATTATTGGTGGTCTCAATTCCGGCGAATTGGCGCCGAAATGAGCTTTTTGGAGGTTCATTTGCGGGCAGTGTGCCATCAGGATATCCCTTAGATTTTGTTACTAAAAATTACCTTGCGGGAACCTACCCGTACTGTACAATCATCGTTGATATCATTGATTTTATGAGGTTACCTGCATGAATGTGAACGGGTTTATGGACTTGCCAAGCTGGGCAAATGGCATTGTCGTATTGCCATGGTGGGGTTACTTACTGGTCGCTTTGCTGATGACCCACATCACCATTGCGGCCGTGACCATTTACTTGCATCGTCATTCGGCGCATCGCGCGCTGGACATCCATCCCGTCGTCACCCACTTCTTTCGCCTCTGGTTGTGGCTGACCACCGGCATGTCTACCAAGGCGTGGACAGCCATTCACCGCAAGCATCACGCCAAATGCGAGACCGAGGAAGATCCGCACAGCCCGCAAGTCTTGACCCTGAAGAAAGTACTACTCGAAGGTAGCGAGCTTTATCGCAAGGAAGCGGCCAACCAGGAAACCTTGGACAAATACGGCCACGGGACCCCTGACGACTGGATGGAGCGCAATGTCTATACCCGTACGGACAAGGGCGGTGTTGCCATCATGCTGGTAGCCGACATCCTGCTGTTTGGGCCATTGGGTCTGACCATCTGGGCCATACAAATGTTGTGGATTCCGGTCACTGCAGCCGGCGTCATTAACGGCGTGGGCCATTATTTCGGCTACCGCACTTTTCAGGTGGAAGATGCCAGCACCAACATCGTGCCGTGGGGAATTCTGATCGGCGGCGAGGAGTTGCATAACAACCACCATGCCTATGCGTCGTCGGCCCGTCTGTCGAACAAGTGGTATGAGTTCGATATCGGCTGGTTTTATATCCGCGTGATGGAAACTTTCGGCCTCGCTCAAGTCAAGAAGCTGGCACCCCAGGTCAAGATGGAAGCGGGCAAATCGAAGTGCGACCTGCAGACCCTTCAGGCTGTCATCACCCACCGCTACGACGTCTTGGCGCGCTTTACGCGCACGCTGCGGACCACGTGTGCAGATGAACTTCGCCGCATGCGCGAGCACAAGACTGGCCATACCGTCGACTTGCAGACCATGAAGCGCTGGCTGCACCTGGACGCCAAGCTGGTGCCTGAACAGGAGAAGGCCAAACTGGACGAAGTGCTGCGCACCAGCAAGGTTCTGACCACGGTCTATTCGATGCGGCAGGAACTGGCGATGCTTTGGCAACGTTCGACGGCCAATAAGGAACAACTCCTTTCCCAGTTGGAAGACTGGTGTCATCGCGCCGAGAAAAGCGACATCGCGCCTTTGCGCGATTTCTCGCGCAAGCTACGCAGCTACGCCTGACCGCGAGTCAGGACGGACCAAATAAAAAGCCCGCCAATCGGCGGGCTTTTTTCATTCAGGCACCAGCGATCTACTTCAGCTTGGTTTCCTTGTAGAGCACGTGCTTGCGGGCAACCGGGTCGAATTTCTTCATCTCGATTTTGTCCGGCGTGGTGCGCTTGTTCTTGGTGGTGGTGTAGAAGTGTCCCGTTCCGGCAGACGACTCCAGTTTAATTTTCTCTCTCATGGCGCTCTCCGGCTTGAATGGTTAGAACTTGTCGCCGCGGGCGCGCAGCTCGGCCAAAACCACGTCGATACCCTTCTTGTCGATGGTACGCAGGCCGGCATTACTCACGCGCATGTTCACCCAGCGATTTTCGCTCTCGACCCAGAACCGGCGGTATTGCAGGTTCGGCAGGAACCGGCGCTTGGTTTTGTTATTGGCGTGGGACACGCGGTTTCCGACTACCGGCTTCTTGCCGGTTACTTCACATACTCTCGCCATAATGGCTTCTCCAGACTGTGTTCCGATCGGGCCGCCAGCTTAGGCGTCCCTGCGAATTCGTAAAGGATGCGCTTTATAGCATAATCCCAGCGGCTTACTCAACCTTGGCGTTGTCCGGCGGGCCTTTATAACAGCCCGCGCTCGGCAAATGACAGCGTGGCGCCCCGGCCCACCACGAAGTGGTCCAGGACACGGACGTCTATCAGAGCAAGCGCTTCCTTCAAGGCCTGTGTCAGGGTCTCATCGGCATGACTGGGTTCGGCCACGCCGGAAGGGTGATTATGGGCAAAGATCAAGCCGGCCGCATTGTGATGCAGGGCGCGCCTGACGACCTCGCGCGGAAACTCCTATCGTGTAACACGTTAAAACGTCCATTTCGACCGTTTTGTTTAACAATCACTTTAGTTTCAATAGTTTCGACGAGGTTGGCAGCCTCGCCTGCCGTAAGACCTCGGTGTTGAATTTGATCTGCATGCAAGTGATGCAGGGCCTCGTAGTCGCTAACAACACCGGTAAGCGCGCCAATCAAACCTTTTGCCTGATACTTCCAGAAAACTTCGAATATCTCGTCTTTTACGCTTGAAACGAATATCCCCAAATCCGCCTTACCACGAGTCTTGGTTCCGAAGAACATCTGCGCCAGTTCTTGTTTTGCTCGAGGCGGCCAACGCATCGGAGCGGCACCATTCAATCCAACCAGCTTCGTAAGGACCGCATCAATCCGTTCTCTAAAATCGTCCGGCACTTTATGCAGTCCCAGTTCACGATGAATTTCACTCTGGCGCTCGTTCAGCGTTCGTGTGCGATCACCCATTTCCTGGATCTTTATTTGAATCTGATCTCGTGCAGTCGGATCCCTCTCAAAATCGAGAAGAAGAAGAGCATTCAGAAGTTTCTCTCTGTTCCTACCGATTCTTAGGGACTCTTTTCGAATGTCCTCAGCTTCCAATTCTAGGAATTTGCCTTTTTCTGTCCCCTTTTGTAGAGCCGTTTTGATGGCAATTTTGAGTTCATTGCGATTTCCGAGTAAGTTACTCAGGCGGTAGAAAATCTCCTTTTCAAGGTCATCTGCTCTAATCGAGCGAACACAACCTGGCAATAATTTACGTTCAAGATGCCTGTAGTACCTGTAAGTGCTGGGCACGCTTGCCGAGGTATGGCCGGAAAAATTTGATCCGCAATTGGCACAACGCACAATGTGGC
>JANXVW010000263.1 GCA_025351455.1 Betaproteobacteria bacterium
CCGAACCGCCGGTGGACCTGGCGATCGTCGTCAAGGATGCCGGGGAGAGCCAGCTCATTGACTTGATGAACGAGTGCATAGCCCGCTATCCCGCGCTGAAACTGTTCAGTCTCCCGAGCTTTACGCCGACTGGCCGGCGTATCGAACTAGGCATCAAAGGCGAGGCGACGCTCGCCGCCCAAGCGCTGGAATTCCTCAAGCAAGGGGTGGGTGCGCTCGGATTCGCGTGGGACGCCAGAAAATAGGGACGAGGGGCGAGGAATGAGGGGCGAGGGGAAGGACTAAGCACTGGATCCCTCAACCCTGATCTTTATTTTTAACCCCGTTTTGCCAAAGCACGCGTTTATAGCGGTGTTCTCATCACAAGGAGCACACCATGAAACGCATGCTGCAATTCTTCTTTTTGTTGCTGATTGCCGGCCCGGTGCTGGCGGCCGGCCGCCTGGCCGACGTCGAGATCCATGATCGGGCGTCAGGGCGCACGTTGCCGGTATACGAGAGTGGAGGCCATTGGTTCGTCGCCGGGCGTTCTGGAAGCGAATACCAGGTCACCATCCGCAACCGCGATCGAGGCGACTTGCTTGCGGTCGTTTCCGTCGATGGCGTTAATGTCGTGACGGGCGAATCCGCGGCATCCGCGCAGAGCGGCTATGTGATCGAGCGTGGCAGGCCGCTGTCCATCGCGGGCTGGCGCAAAAGCCTGGAGAAAATCGCGGCGTTCTATTTCACTGACCTGGGCGATTCCTACGCTGCGCGCACCGGGCGACCGGACAACGTGGGTGTGATCGGCGTCGCATTGTTCCGCCGCAAGCCAGAGCCGCTGGCGGAGCTGCTTGAACAACCGAGATCGCGCGCTCAAGCGGCCGGTTCCGCCAGCGACAGCGCGCCACGCTCGGCGCCACCCCCGGCCGCAGAGAAAAAAGCAGAGAAAAAAATCGGTACGGGTCATGGTCGCAGCCAGAATGCCCTCGCGCGTTACGTCGAATTCGAGCGAGATTCGGATCAGCCCGCCGAGGTCATCGCAATTCACTACGACACTTACGCCAACCTGGTTGCGCGCGGCGTGATTCGCGAAGAACGCAATCTGCCGTCACCGTTTCCGGGCGGATTTGTCGCCGATCCGCCGGAGCGTGGCTAGGCGCGGGGAACCCGATCCGCGCGATGGTGTCATGAACTATGCTTAGGGCTAGACTGACGCTCGTGACCGGGGAACCCGTTTCCGACGAGCAGTTGATGCTGAGCTACCGCGATGGCAATGCGGCGGCGTTCGATGAGTTGTACGGACGCCATCGCGGCGGTGTGTTTCGTTACGTGCTGCGCCAGGTCGGTTTGCGTTCCGCAGCGGAGGAAGTGTTCCAGGAGATATGGACGAATATCATCTCCTCGCGGGCGCGCTATCGGGTCGAGGCGCGCTTCGCAACGTTCCTGTATCACGTCGCCCACAATTGCGTGATCGACCATTTTCGCCGCAAGACGCCGCTGCACCTGATCTCGCTCGATGACGACCCGGAAGAGGCCCACCAGGTGGCGGGGCCGGATCGGGATCAACCCGAGCGCGCAGTGGCGCTGCGCCAGTCGGCCGCGAAACTTCTGAACGCCCTGGCCTTGCTGCCGCCGGAGCAGCGCGAAGTTTTCTTACTGCATGAGGAAGGCGGCCTGACGCTGGAAGAAATCGCCGCCGTGACCGGCACCGGAAGGGAAACCGCCAAAAGCCGCCTGCGCTATGCGCTTGCCAGGCTGCGCGAAGGGATCGAGCATGAAGCCGACGTTGCCTGAAGACCGCGAACTGGAAGATACGGCTGCACAAGTCTCCGAGCGCTATCGCGCGGGCGCGCAGGATGAGCCGCCGGCAAAGCTGGATGCGGCCATCCGGGCGGCCGCGAATCGTGAAGTGGCGGAACCGCGGCCAGGTCGCAACTGGAAGATGCCCGCGTCCATTGCCGCGATGCTAGTCATTGGCGTTTCGATTGTGCTGTTGGTGCGCGACCGCGAGCCGCCGCTGCCTTCCCTCGACCATCCTGCCGCCGAAGAGGCAAAGCTGGCGAAACCGGCACCGTCACAACTCGCGATGAAGGCGCTGCCCAGAGCAAAAGCGGATTTTTATCGCGAAGACAGGCCCTCGCGGGAACGTACTGCGCGTCCGGACCGCGAACCGGTGGCAAGGGACGAAGTCCCTGCGACACGGGCCAATGAGATGGCCGGCGCGTCGGTCCAATCCGCTGCTCCGTCTCCCGCTTCGGCCGCGCCGGCGACTGCGGCGTCCGAGAGTCCTGTGGAGCGCGAGAAATTCGCGATGTCCGAATCCGGCAAAGTGGTGGCGGGCACGAAAGCCGCGGCATCCGCCGACGCGGCCATTGCTTCGCGCGGCGCCGTCCAGGCATTGCGCAAGCAGGAACAGGCTGCCGCCGTACCGTTGCAGCCTGACGATTGGCTCAGAAAAATAGACCACTTGCTGCGTGATGGCAAAGAGGCCGATGCGCGTGACCAGCTGCTCGATTTCCACAGGCAATTCCCGCAGTATCCCGTCCCCGAACGGATGAAGCCGTTGTTGACCTCGGATCGGTGATAGCGCTAAAGATCGCCTGCAGTTTTCCGATATACGTTGGGGGCTCGGGCTGACGCGCCGATGCGGCCCGCTATCGGATTACGCGTGACGGGCGCAACCACGTATCGGGTCTCGCGACAGGCGATTCCAACGCGCGCGCTGCATGAAAAAAGCCCCAGGTTCCCCCGGGGCTATTTGCAAGCTGCTTCGACGCGCTTAAGCGGTCTTCTTCTTACCGTTGACGGCTTCCACGTTCGCTTCCGTCAGCGCGGAAAGTTGCCTGGTTGCCTTCGCAACGGTGTCGTACACCGAATTGGTTACATCGATGACCGACTTTGCCGCTGCGACAGCGGCTTCCGAGCCGGGAGGCGCCGACTTCAATGCGGCATCAAGCGCCACGGTGACGTTCTTGTTGAATTCGCCGACTTGCTCTTCGAGCAGCGCGCTGATTTCCTGTTGCGTGCCGGTGGCGACTTCATAAAAACGCTTGGCGTACGCGGTGGCCTTGTCCAGGTTGGGCTGGAAACTCGTGCCGGCCCATGAGGCGACTTGCGACACATCTTTCAATTCGGTGAACGCTTTGGCGTTTCTCACGATTTCGTCGAATGCGGTCTTGGCATTCTTGAACTGCAGGTCCAGCAGTTTTTCGGCGCCTTCGGCGGCGATGGTTGCGAAACGCATCGAAGCTTCCAACTGTGCTTTACCGGCCGCGGCGACTTGCTCAGGTTTGGTGATCACGGGGTAGTCCTTTCACGGGAACGGTTAAGGGGTTTGAGATTGTATTGTTGCAGTGCACAATAACCATTCTTTACTCCCTGGGCCTTCAAGTCAAGGATTTTTGATAAACGGCCATCAACAATTATGGCGTTGCAACAAAATGAGTGAGCGAGGCAGGATCGAGGATCAACTGATTGAGCCAATGGGTAATTCTTCTTTAGAGTGAAGGTGAGCGACCGCCCATCGCCAATCGGCAATGGCGCGAGAAGAATCCGCAAATCGCCTCGAAGCCGGTCGTTAAACCGTCTTATTGTCCGGGTGTGGGCAATTTGAGCTTAAATTTTTAATTACTTGAACGCCCCAAAATATCTTCGACCGCAATCAGGCCGAGTGTTCCAAGAGGTAGGCCTGCGAACCAGGGGGAGCGTTAGCGTTTTATTGGACATGGCCGGCGATAATCGGGTAGCGGACCGATTCTGCGCATCCATTCAATAGGGGAGGGTGTCCAAGTTTTATGTGCCAGTTGATGGGAATGAACTGCAATGTGCCGACGGACATCTGTTTTTCCTTTCGCGGCTTTCATCAGCGCGGCGGCAATACGGCCGATCACGCCGATGGATTTGGCGTTGCCTTCTTCGAAGGCGCCGGATGCCGCATGTTCGTTGACTCACGCCCCGCCGTCGATTCGCCGGTCGCCGCACTGATCGCGACTTATCCGATCCGCAGCCAGAACGTCATCGCTCACATTCGCAAGGCAACGCGTGGCGAGGTCGCGTTGGTCAACACCCATCCATTCATGCGGGAACTATGGGGACGTTACTGGATTTTCGCGCACAACGGGACGCTGGAGAATTTCGGGCCGCAATCCGGCGGCCAGTACCGGCCGGTGGGCACCACCGACAGCGAGCAGGCATTTTGCCAACTGCTCGACAGCCTGCGTTTGCGTTACCCGGACGGACAGCCACCGCTTACGGAACTCTACGGCAGCATCGCAGCCTGGTCGGCAAAAATCGCTAAACACGGAAAATTCAACTATATCCTGTCCAATGGCGACTACCTGTTCGCCTACTGCACCGACAATCTTTCCTACGTGTTGCGCCATGCCCCGTTCACGACCGCACATCTGAAAGACCAGGATATCGAGGTGGATTTCAGCCAGGTCACCACCCCCAATGATCGCATCGCGATTGTTGCCACGGAACCGCTTACCGACAATGAGCGCTGGGTGCCATTCTCGTCAGGGCAGCTTGTGGTTTTTCAGGACGGAGCGCCGTTGTTCCTGTAAGCGGCTGGAGTGTCCGCGCTGACGGGCAGCCGATCGCGTTTCCAGTTTTCTGCAGCCCAACGCCATAGAGCGGCGATGCCGCCCAAGCAGACCTCGTCGGGCGGCGAATGCTTCAGGAATCGCAACACATCGGCAAGCGTGTCGGCCGCTTGTTCTGGCTCGATGGCGCGGGCGAGGGTCTGCTTCGAAAGTTTCTCGCCCGCGGCATTCAACGCAATCGGCAAGTGCAGGTATGCGGGGGTCGGCAGGCCCAGCAGCTTTTGCAGATAGATCTGCCGCGGCGTCGAGGCGAGCAGGTCGGCGCCCCGGATGACATGGGTAATTCCTTGCGCGTGATCGTCCACCGCGCAGGCCAGGTGATAGGCGTAGACCCGATCGGAGCGAAATAGCACAAAGTCGCCGATTTCGCGGTCGAGATCCTGATGCACGCGCCCCTGCAGAAGATCCGTGAATTCGATCCGTGCGTCCGCCGTGCGCACCCGCCACGACCGAACTGCCCGTCCGTGCGGCAAACCGTTGCGGCAGGTCCCGGGATAGACCGGTCCCTCCGGTCCGGCAAGGCCGGCATCGCCAATTTCCTTGCGGCTGCAGGCGCAGGCATAGACGAGTCCGCGGGTGCGCAGTTGGTCGAGTGCATCCTGATAGGCCGCCGTTCGCGTGCTCTGGAATACGACTTCGCCATCCCAGGCCAACTGGAATTTTTCCAGGCAGCGCAAGATCGAATCAGTTGCACCGGGCGCGACCCGCGGCGGATCGAGATTGTCGATGCGCAATGCCCAAGTGCCGCCGTGCGATTTTGCATCGAGATAGCTTCCGACCGCCGCCACCATCGAGCCGAAATGCAACGGGCCTGATGGTGTCGGCGCGAATCGACCGCGATAAGTCGGACTGCAAGGTAAATCGGTGTTTTGAGGGCAAGGAACCATCGGCAAGAAACCTGGAATCGCTTGGAAATAGTGGAAAGGTAGTAGGTATCAAACTTACTTAGATTTTTCACCTCTGGAGCCCGTCCCCATCTGGCATATCAATGACGAGAGCCTAATCGACGAAATTGCGCGCTGGGGCCTGATTTCCTTCTGATAGGAAGCGGCCATTCGTGTTGGGAAGCCATTCGGCACTTAAGCGGAGCGCAATGAGCCGGCATTGATTGAAAAATAAAGCGAAAGCGTGACCCACGCGCTGCGCACTATTCCAACGATTCAAATAGAGAGTCAGCGAGCTCGCGCGATTTGTATCTTTCGCTCAGTTTTACGTGATGACGTTATGCGGCACTAGGTCCCGCTAAAAAGCACAGCGACACGTTCGCGCCACCAGGGAAATGTTTAAAGCTATCTAATAACATGATCTTACGTGACCCTGCGCAGCTTGTAACTTAATGTTTCGGCGCGGTTTTATGTGTTCCGGGCGTGAAGCCTTCGGCTTTGCGGACTTCGGAAATAAAAAATGGCATACCGATTGCACCATCCCTATCCGAACACCGGGATTTCTGGGTGTTTATTAACCAACCATCAAGGAGTTTTCCATGAAGGCCGTACAAAAGGGTTTTACCCTGATCGAACTGATGATCGTTGTTGCGATCATCGGTATTTTGGCAGCCGTTGCGTTGCCCGCGTACCAGGATTACACCGCGCGCGCCAAGATGTCTGAAGCTATTCTGGCCGCATCGGCTTGCCGTACCAGTATTACCGAGACCGTCCAGTCCTCTTCGGCCATGCCGACTGTTGGCGGCTTGTGGGGTTGCGAGTCACGTGCGGCGGCGACCCCCCCGTTGACCAAGTATGTCAACAAAATCGAGACCAATCAGATGGGCGACATCCGCGTGCAGGTTACCAGCGCCATCAACGCCGACCTCACCAACAAGTTCATCATCCTGCAACCGTCGTCCACGCCGAACAGCTACACCGCGCCGACGGTTGGCGCCGCGATCGCTTCGTGGACCTGCGGCCCGCAGGCTAGCCAGACCCCGGACATTTCGAAGTACCTGCCGGGTTCCTGCCGTACTGCCGTAGCTGCCCAAGGCACATTCGCCCAAAGCCCGAGCTAATTGGCGGGTCGGACAAGCGGGCGCTACGACGCCCAGG
>JANXVW010000290.1 GCA_025351455.1 Betaproteobacteria bacterium
CGCACCTGGCCGGTCAGGTTCGAGGCCATCGAGTTGACCGAGTCGGTCAGATCCTTCCACGTCCCCGCCACGCCGGGCACCACTGCCTGCCCGCCGAGCTTGCCTTCCGTGCCGACCTCACGGGCCACGCGCGTGACTTCCGAGGAAAAGCCGTTGAGTTGATCGACCATCGTATTGATGGTTTCTTTCAGTTCCAGAATCTCGCCCTTCACATCGACGGTTATTTTGCGCGAGAGGTCGCCGCGCGCCACGGCCGTGGTCACCGTCGCGATGTTGCGGACTTGCGCGGTGAGGTTGGTCGCCATCGCGTTCACCGAGTCCGTGAGATCCTTCCACGTCCCCGCCACGCTGGGCACCACCGCCTGCCCGCCAAGACGGCCATCGGTGCCGACCTCGCGCGCGACGCGCGTCACCTCCGAGGCGAACGAGCGGAACTGATCGACCATCGTGTTGGTGGCTTCCTTGAGCTGCAAAATCTCGCCGCGCACATCGACGGTGATCTTCTTTGAAAGGTCGCCGTTGGCCACGCCGATGGTCACCTCGGCGATGTTGCGCACCTGGGCCGTCAGGTTGCCTGCCATCTGGTTGACCGAGTCGGTGAGGTCCTTCCACACGCCCGATACGCCCCTTACATGCGCCAGGCCGCCGAGCTTGCCCTCGGTGCCGACCTCGCGTGCCACGCGCGTCACTTCCGACGTGAACACCGAGAGCTGCTCGATCATCGTATTCACGAGCTTCGCCGAGCGCAGGAACTCGCCCTTGAGCGCGCGCCCATCGACCTCCAGATCCATTGACTGCCCGAGGTCGCCCTTGGCCACCGCGCCGATGGTCCGCGCGATTTCCGTCGTGGGCCGCACCAGATCGTCGATGAGCGTGTTGATGGATTCCGAATCCTTCGCCCATCCGCCTATCGCCCCCGGCATCGTCATGCGCCGCTTCAGGCGCCCCTCCTTGCCCACCGCCGAGCTCATCCGCGAGAACTCCCCCGAGATGCGCTGCTTCTGCGCGATGGTTTGATTGAAAGCCGCCGCAATCTGTCCATCCGTGTCCGGCCAATTCACCGGTAACCGAACCGAAAAGTCGCCATCGCGAAAGGCCATCATCGCCATGAGGATCCGTTGCGAACGGGCCTCGGCGGAATTCCGCCCGGAACCACGTCGCTCTTTGAAGCCGGCGGCCTTGCCGTTTCCCGGCATGGCAGCGGGCGGGGCCTCCTCGCGGACGCGCGGGTTCGTCATTTCATTCATAGGTCACCTGGCGAGAAAACGATCCGATTTGATGGCGCGACGCGTCCGGGCATATCGGATCCATCGCATCGCGGTTGCGAAAGAAAACTGCAGAGGATGCCGCTCTTGGCCGCAAGAAACTCGTTCGGGGGGCGGACGCCCCAAAAGCAATGCGGCGTTGCGATCGACCGTATCGAAAGTCGCGTTGGCCGATGACGAGTGAATAGGCGTTCGTGCCGCGGGCAGAGCTGCGAACCATTCTCGTTGTCCTCCCCGATCAACGATGATTGTTGCAAGTGTCGCCTCGATCGATTCGAAGGTCGGCTCCCGGAACGCCGGCGCCGAAACCCGTTTGGGCAACAGGACCGATTCTGCCACCGTGGCCGTCCGCCCTTATGTGCGTTACCACACATAAGGAAAAATCATGCTCCCTTTATCTTTTTTTTCAAGGGAATATGCGGAAAGCATTCCGGATCATGTATTTAACCTGGTCTCCGGTCGTTATCCGCACGGCCGGCGCCGCAAACATGTCGATCACGGGGCCTTATCAGCCGATCGCAGCAGGCGATTACGTTGTCATTCCCTGGGAAGGACGCAGTACGCACAGCGGTCGGCGCTCAACGATTTTCTCGTGGGATTGCGACTGCAGCCGACCGGAAAATGCACTTCACCGGCAAAAAATCCGCGCCCGGTGGCGACGACCAGCGGTGTCAGGCAGGCGAACGGGCCACAAGCACGGCATTCGTGCCGCCAAACGCGAAGGAATTCGACACGGCAGCCCGCAAGCCGGGCAATGGCCGCGCTTCATTCGCCACGAAATCCAGGCCCAGCCCGGGATCCGGATGCCGTAAAAACATGGTCGGCGGGACGATGCCTCTGACCAATGCCTGCACCGTTGCCACAAATTCCACGGCCCCGGCGGCCCCCATGAGATGTCCGTGCATGGATTTGGTGGCGCTGATCGCGAGCCTTGTGGCGTGTTCGCCGAACACGGCGCGAACAGCTTCGGTCTCGCCTCGGTCCCCGACCAGCGTGGCCGTCCCGTGCGCATTGACGTGGCCGATAGCCGCAGGATTCAGCTTTGCATCCGTAAGTGCCGCGCGCAGGGTGTTTGCCTGCCCTGCACTATCCGGCTTGCTCAGATGGGTCGCGTCGTTACGGCATGCATAGCCGGCAAGTTCGGCGAGTACCGGGGCGCCGCGCTTTTTCGCAATGCTCCATTCCTCGAGCACGATAAATGCCGCCCCTTCTCCGAGAACAAGGCCGGTACGATCAGCCGAGAACGGACGGCAGGACGCCGCAGGAACCCGATCATCTTCCAGCGCCAATACCTGCAGCATTTCCCAGCTCTTCAATACACCAAAGGTCAGCATCGCTTCGGCGCCGCCTGCATGGGCCACATCGATCTCGCCGGCGCGTATCGAACGTTGCGCCTCGCCTATCGCGACGGCTCCCGAAGCACACGCATTGGCATAGGTGAGGCACGGTCCTTGCGCCCCAAACAGCATGCCCACATGCGCTGCCGGAGCATTGGCCATGGCGAGCATGACCGACAAGGGACGCACACGATTCTGGCCGCGCGCGAAAAGGGCTTCATATCCATCCTCGACAGTGCGTGCACCGCCAAAGGCACAACCTACGAATACCCCGCGTCGCTCGGGATGCATCGCGTCGTGCGGTTGCCCGGCGCGCAGCAGCGCCTCGCGCGCCGCTACGATCGCCATTTGCGAAACGCGGTCGGTCTGCGAAAGGAGGGCCGGCGTGAAACCGGCCAGATCAAGATCACCAACGCTCGCGCCGATGTGATTCCCGAGGCGCTCGGCGTAGGGAATGTTCAGACGCCCGATTCCGGATTTCCCCGCAAGCAGGGCATCAAAAAAGACATCGGCACCGGTGCCAACAGGAGAAACGACACCAAGTCCGGTAACCGCAATACGGCGCCCGCTTGCCACTGGATTACGCCTTGGCCGTGTTCCTTCGCAGCACCGCGTCCACAAGTACCGCGATGTCGTTCACTGTAGCCAGATTGCCGCGCTCCTCGGACAACCGGATGGAAAACTTGTCCTCGAGCTTGAACATGAACTCGATCGTAGTCAGAGAATCGATGCCCAAATCAGCAAGGGACTGGTCCGGCGCGAGGCGCTCCATCGGCAGGTCATATTCCTTCGACAACATTGCCTGAATATTCGATAAGGTATCCATTGTTCCTGGTTCAACTTTTTGCATGTTTGGCCCTAAACCGGTCCGTACCGGAAAGCGCGGCCGGTCATCCACTACCGACAGGAAATTCACCATCCGGCCGCCGCGATGCGCTTGAGAGACTTATCTTGCTAACGCGTCAGACAATTCCACCCTACCTGAGGGTTCCGACCCATATTAATTCATCTCGTATTAAGCCTGACTTAAGAAACATGCCGTAAAATGACTATCTGAAATTTGGAAAGTCGATCCCGACCTTATCCTTGAACACGCGCTGGCTCGGGAAGCAGCGCGTTCCGAACTGACAATGCATACAAAGCCGGGGACGACAAAGTCGGGCCTCTGTTCCGGTTGCTCCGCTGAAACTTCGGTGCTGCGGCAACGGCCGAATCTGAACCGGTCACCGCATTAGGAGGGGCGATATTTGATATGCCATATTGAAGAGCAGCAGTTGCGGGGCGTCAATATTATTTGTGATTTTGACGGAACGATCGCGCTGGAGGACGTAACGGATAGTCTGCTTGAACGATTTGCGCATCCGTCATGGGTGCACATCGAAGAGCAATGGCTGGCCGGAAAGTTTGGTTCACGGGAATGCATGGCGCGCCAGATTTCACTTATCGAGGCGAACTGCCGGGAGTTGGACCGTTATCTCGATACCGTCGAGATCGACTCCGCTTTTCCGTCCTTTGTCGAAGCGTGCGAAAGGTCCGGCAATATTGCACTGAACGTCGTCAGTGACGGCATCGATTATGCAGTAAAGCGGGTCCTGGCCAATCACGCGCTTGCCCGGCTGCGCGTACAGGCCAATGCGTTGATCGCACTTCCCGGTCATCGTTACCGCCTTGAATTTCCTCATGCGGCTGCCGACTGCGGTATTCAGGCGGGCACCTGCAAATGCGCGATTGCGCGCAGCGATTTCCGGGCGTCGCCACGCCCTCCGACCACGATCCTCATCGGCGACGGTACGTCGGATTTTTGCGTTTCTTCGCGTGCGGATTTTGTATTTGCGAAGGATCGCCTGCTTGCGCATTGCCAGGCGAACGCGATCCCTCACTTGCCCTTCGATTCTTTTTCCGACATCGAGCACGAACTCGCGCAAGTAGTCCGCGGCTCTCACCGATCAACCCGATCTGTACACCACCCTATGGAGACACCGAGTGACGCCTGACGAACAAGTCCTGCAAGACGAAGCCAAATATTGTTCGTTTGGCGATACCGTTCATTATCTGGAGCCGCCGAAAATATTCGCTCGATGCGAAGGCTCGTTTCTCTATGACACCGAGGACAAGCCCTACCTCGATCTGCAGATGTGGTACTCGGCCTGCAATTTCGGATACGCCAACCCCAGGCTGAACGCAGCGCTCAAACGCCAGATCGACACGCTGCCCCAGCTTGCCAGCCAATACGTCCACAAGGAAAAGGTGGAACTGGCGAAGGGCATTGCACAGCGGGTTGAAAAGACCTGGAATATGAAAGGCCGCGTGCATTTCAACGTCGGCGGATCGCAGTCCGTAGAGGACGCACTCAAGCTGGTGAGAAACGCATCCGGGGGCAAGAGCCTGATGTTCGCTTTCGAGGGCGGTTACCACGGCCGGACGCTGGGCGCCTCCGCAATCACTTCTTCTTACCGTTACCGGAGGCGCTATGGTCATTTCGGCGATCGCGCCCAATTCGTGCCGTTCCCCTATTGCTTTCGCTGTCCTTACGGGAAGAAGCGCGAAGACTGCGGCCTTTACTGCGTGGACCAGTTTGCCCGGCTGTTCGATACCGAGTATTGCGGCGTATGGGATCCTAAGGCCAATGCCGCCGAATTCGCCGCGTTTTTTGTTGAAGCGATCCAGGGCACAGGCGGCTATGTAATTCCGCCGCCGGGTTACTTCGAGAAACTCAAGCAGATCCTCGAAGCACGCAGGATCCTGCTCGTCGACGACGAAATCCAGATGGGTTTTTATCGCGCCGGAAAATTCTGGGCGATTGAAAACTTCAACGTAAAACCCGACATCATCGTATTCGGCAAGGCACTTACAAACGGCCTCAACCCGATTGCAGGCGTCTGGGCGCGCGAGGAGTTGATCAATCCGGAACTGTTTCCGCCGGGGTCGACCCACTCGACGTTTTCGTCCAATCCGCTGGGCACCGCGGTCGCCCTCGAAACTCTGAAGCTCATGTCCGAAACGGACTACGAAACGCTGACCCGCGAGAAGGGGGCCTACCTTCTCGCACAACTGCGCGACTTGAAGCGTCGCTACAAGATCATCGGCGACGTCGACGGCATGGGAATGGCGCTCCGAATCGAGGTCTGCACCGATGACGGCTTTACGCCCGACAAGTCGACCGTCGACCGCATGGTAATTGAAGCAATGAAGGCGGACCTCGAGGTCGGCGGCAAACGCTACGGCCTGGTGCTCGATATTGGCGGTTACTATAAAAACGTGATCACCCTCGCTCCGTCTCTCGACATCACCTATGAAGAGATCGACCTGGCCATGCAGCTTCTCGACCAACTGTTTCGGCGGGTGACACGTGGCCGCAGCGCCCGGGCAACCGATGTATCCAGGAATATTTCCCGCGATGAACTTCCAATACAACAGGAATGACCCGACATGAACGCGCCTAGTCGGCACACGGCTGGTGACGACAGCAGCCGATGGCAGCGATGGCTCTACGGCTGGTACGGCAAAGCGCCATTCTCGGGTCCGACCGATGCGCGTGGGGAAAGTGCGCAGATGTCGGGCATCGCGGACAAGAGCTTCCGCTTCGGAGACGGCCGTGCTGCCGTCTTATTGATCCATGGCCTGACGGGCACTCCGGTGGAGATGCGAGCTGTCGGCCGGGGTCTCGCGGCGCAAGGATTCAGCGTCTACGGCATGCAGCTTGCGGGCCATTGCGGAAGCGAAAGCGATTTGCTCAGCACCAGCTGGCCGGATTGGTATCGCGGCGTCGAGGAGGCCTGGCGCGACATTTCCTTGCGCCACGACCATGTTTTTGTCGCCGGACTCTCCATGGGGGCGCTCATGGCGATGCACCTGGCGGCACAACATCCGGGAAAAATACGTGGCCTGGGCCTGTACTCCGCAACGCTGATCTACGATGGATGGGCCATACCGAAGCTCTCGTTCCTGCTGCCGCTGTTTTTGCGCACCCCGATGGGAGAACGCTATCGGTTCATCGAGAACTTTCCATACGGAATAAAGAACGAGCGCCTGCGCCAGGTGATTCACGCGAGCATGGTGTCCGGGCACAGCGATGCAGCCGGGAACCTGGGCATGCTCGGGCGTTCGTTGCGCGAATTGCGCAGACTGATAGGCATTGTCAAACAGGAGATGCCGTCGATCAGGACGCCGGCTCTGGTGCTGCAGGCCAGAGACGACGACGTGACCAGTCCGAAAAACGCCGAGTATATTGCGCGGCATCTGGCCGGCCCTGTCAGTGTGGAATACCTCGACGATTGCTACCACATGATTACGATCGACCAGCAGCGTGACGAGGTGATCCGGCTTTCCGCTGATTTCTTCCGCCGCTGCCTGAGCCGTCCCCTCCCCGGCCAGTCGCCGTCCGCGACAGCGCAACCGCTGGTGTCGGCGAGCGAGTCGACCTGAAGGCGAGGCTGCCCGGCCCCGGCGAGCCCGAGACCAGTTGACGATCACGGCTGCCCCACGACGAGCGCGGCGCCGCAAATGATCAGGCCCAGGCCAATCCACCGATTGCGATCGATGGATTCGTTGAGCAACCAGTGCGAGAACAGGATAACGGAAACGAAGCTCAATGCGCCCAGCGGATACGCCGTGCTGATATCCAGGGATTGCAGCGCTCCACTATAGAAAATCGCTTCGAAGATGAATAACACGATCCCCAGTGCCAGCCATCGCAGTTTGCCGGCTGCCTGCATCGCAGAACGCTTGAGACAGACTTGAGCGAAGCCTTCGATCGCCGAACTCAAAACCACCAGGGCAATGCCCACCAGCGGCAACGACAGCGACAGGGTCATGGCCCGCTACCCGGGTTCCTTTGCTCGAGGGGCTTGCCCTGGCTCACCAGCCACACGCCGCCAAGCACGCATAAGACGCCGGCAATCTTGGCAAGACCGATGTGCTCGCCAAATAAAACGGCCGACAGGACACAGACAGTGACATAGCTCAGCGACGTGATGGGCTGCGCATAGCTCAGGTCGGCATGCTCGAGCACCTTTAGCCAATTGAACAACTGGAGCAGAAAGATTCCCGCAAGGACGATGAACAAAGGCTGGCGTAACACGGCTTCCGCGGTTTGCCACAATCCGGAGCTCTGGGGCAAGCCCGCCACGCAGAATTTCCAGAGCAACTGGCCGGCGGTGTCCAGGATGGTCGCAAGCGCAAGGCCGACTGCGAGCGTGCGCCTGGATATGCGGTAATCTTCCATGAGTTCAGATAATAACCAAATGCCGTCCGGATAAATGGCGAGTTCGCGAACGAAACCTGACGGGTCGCCTGGCACGGCCCCCGCATCGGCATGTCGCCACTATCTGGCCTGCTGCCCGACGCGCACACGGTTCGTGGTGTGCTGCGTACTCGCCATCGTCTGCCATGTCGCGGCCGACAAAACTCGCGCCGAAACGGCAGATAGCGGACCGGAAATAAAATTCGTCACCGGACGGCTTGGGGTGGGTGCGCTGATGGATTCCCGCTACAGCGGCGGCGCGGACTATCAAACCTTTCCGGTCCCGCTCGCGTCCCTGGAGTTCGGCGACTTCGCCTATATCGACTACTGGCAGGCGGGACTTTATGTGTTGAGCAACCAGGACAAGACATTGGGCCTGGCCATAGTCGCCACGCCCCGCCTCGGCTTTAATTCGAGCGATGGCAAACGGCTCGCCGGGATGATGGCGAGGAAGTCGAGTATCGAAACCGGATTGAGCCTCGACTATGGATCGGACACCGCCGGGTTGAGTCTGGGTTACTTGCATGACATCACCGGTGCGAGCGAAGGCGGACTTGTCAGGATCCTGGGCTTCAAACGCCTGGAGATCACCGGCCATTTTGGCGTCGAGGCTTTCGTCGGACTGGAACGAATGGACTCCCGGGTGGCCAACTATTACTACGGCGTCGGGAGCAACGAGACCGCCGCTACGCGCCCTTTCTATCAACCGGGCAATAGTACCGACGTGAATGCCGGATTGCATTTCAATTACGACTTCGGCCAACGCAGCACCATCCTGTTCGGCTATGAGACAACCCGTCTTGGCGATTCCCTCGCCAATAGCCCGATCGTGGAGAAAAGAATGTCGAACCTCTTTTACATCGGCTACGGCTGGTGCCTGTAACAGACACAAATGCCTAGCCGCACGCGCGGATCGCGTCCAGCAGTCGAAGATTGAGAGCGTGTTGCTGGCGTTGCCAGTCAGCCAGCTGTGCGCCGGCGACATCAGGCTGATCGTCCATTGCGCTCATCCAGCGCTTCCAGCCCGTGCGGTAGCGGTAAGTCGAAACATCGCCGGTAATGTCGCTGCCGATGAGGCGCCGCCGGAACAATGCGATCGTGTCGAGCATTTCGGCCTCACTCATGCAGCCTTGATCCCAGTTGGTGCGCGCCACGCCGGCATTCAGCACATCCTTATCGATCGTCAGATAGATCGGGAGGGAATCATTGCGCACGGTTTCGGCAAAGCGGTCGAGCAGTTCGGCCGCGCTATCGAATGCGAGAAACCGCCCGGGCAGCCCCAGCCGCGCCGCCCAGCGCACGTCGACGCCGATACACCAGTTGGTGAGCTTGCCGCGAAGCAATGGAGTGAGATAGTTTTCCCCGGCGTGCGCGGCGGTGACGTCACTCGACGTTATGCCGAGCACGTGCACGTGGCTGACCCAGGGCAGTGCCGCGACCCGCCGCACCCACGATCCGCAGTGGATGCCGAACGGAAAGCGCATGTTGTCCGGATGATTGTCGAGTACCACCACCGTGAACCCGCGACCGGGGCGGCGCGAGATCAGTGCGTGGCTCACGTGGTGAAAGTCGCCGCTGCCCAGAAAGACCGTGCCGTGGTGGCCAGGCAGCGCACGGTCAAGCACCTGCGCGAACTCGCGGTAGACGCGCATGCCACAACCGAAGCGGATGCGCTCCTGCCAGGCGCCCAACGACAGCACCGCTGCATCGGGCAGCGGGCCGACCGAACTGTCGATGTCAAGAACGACCGGAACTGTCATCGGGATGAGTCTCGTGCCAGGCGCGGTCTCGTTCGAAGGAGGCGGTAAGCCGCCGCAAAATGGCGCGCAGCAAACCGTTGCGGATATGGACGGCGTGCCGGGTGAAAGTGAAGCGGGCACCGAGATAAGCCTTGATCTCGGGGTCGGTCCAACCGGCGACATAGTGGGTCAGCCCCCGCTCCAGCGCGTAAGCAAGGTTGTGGAACCAACTGACGAAGTAAATATTCAACGCACGCGCCTCGGGATAGCGAAAGCCGACATATTTGTCGATCAGCATTCCCCCGTTGACGAAACACAGGTTGTATCCGATCAAGTGCCCGTCGTGGTGATACGCGAATACGACGCCCCCGCTGGAGGCGTCCTGCAGTAAATCCCGGAAGAAGGCCGCGCTCAGTAAATCGAAATGCACCGTGCTCTGGTGGAACACGTTCAGGTAGAGCGCATAGTATTCGTCCAGCACGGCGGCATTTCGAAACCTCGCGCTACCACAAGGCACTGCTTCAATTGCGAGATCCGCACGGACGCGGAGCTTGCGGCGGATATCCTTGCGGCGCCCGGACGACAATCGCGAGATATAGTCATCGACCGAATTGAAGTCGATCGGAACATAGGCCAATGCCTGACCCTGGAGAAGTACAAAACCCGCCGCCTTGCAGGCCTCGGCGAGTTCATGCGCGTGCGCGTTGCTGGCCGCATCCAGCAGCGGAGAGTCCTGCGGCACATCCTTGATGATGAGGAACGGATACTCATCTGCATACCGGCTTTTCAGCGCCGGCACCAGCAAGGCGGGCGCGGAATCCCTCGGAAACACTGCGTATTCCGAGACTGTCGTACCGACGAAGCACGTCCGGGGTCTCAGCAGACCGCACCAATGGCGGTAAAAAGGAAGCGCCGCGATGCGCAGCCGGACCCGATCATCCATGGTGGTCAGAAGGTCGAAGCGGGTCGTAAACGCGGGGGCTCCTTCGGGCGAAACAAAAGCCTCGAACGCCTGCGGTGGATGCGCGACGAACTGCCGCACCAGCGACTCCGGCTCCAGCAGATTAAGGTAAGTGGCCACGCGTCCTGGATCGCATCGTGGCACAAGCCTAGCATTTGTTTGCACCGCCAGACCAGCGATCCCATTATTGATTGGAATGGTGGGGCGCATGACTGCGCAAGGATGCGAGCTTGCCTCTACTACTCGTGTAGACGATAAATGCCCACAGTGGTCGTGCTTCGGTCGTCAGTCTGAACAACCAGTTAACAAGTTCCGCGCATGGTGGCAATCGACACTCAATTTTCAGCGGCACGCTCCCGTCGGGACGCCAGGATAATGGCCACGATCATTAGCCCCCCGATGATGAGCGTAGACAGGATGCGGCCTTGCGCGAACCCGCCTTCCGCACGAGACTTGGTGAGTAAATCTCCGAGTGTGGCGCCGAGCGGGCGGGTCAGAACATAGGCGGCCCAGAACAGGATGGCCGGCGGGATACGCTTCAATAAAAAATGCAGGGTCGCCACCAAGGCCAGCAGAGCGGCGAAGATCAGGGCGCCGCGTTCAAATCCGAGACCTGCTGTCGACGCAACATAATCCCCCAACGCCGTGCCGAGGGTGTTGGACACCAGGATCGTCAACCAATAAAACCCCTCCGCTTTTCTGGTGGTTATTTTCTCGAACTCGATATGCCCCTCGACGCGATTCCACACAAACAGGACGGCGACTACGCCGCAAAACAGAATTACCGAAGATTTCACGTACCCGAATTCAAGGGTGCGATCAAAATAATCCGATAACGTCGTGCCCACGGTCGTCGTCGCGACGACCACCGCCCAATAGGCGAAGGGATGAAATCGCTCCGAGCTTATCTGGATCGCGAGCACCACGCAGAACACCGCGAGAAAGATAAGGGTGCTCAAGGCATACCCGAGATTCAGCGTCATCGAAAAAGCGTCCCCGCCGGTTTCGCCAATCGTCGTGGCAAGGATTTTTATCACCCAGAACAGCGTTGTGACTTTTGCGACCTTGTTCACGAGGCGGCCTGATTGGACGTTGTCAACGACGACGAAACAGACTGCATTGGCCGCCTTCGAAGCAATGCCTCGTACAGCGCCAACGTAACGAACCAGCAAACAGCAGCCGACCAAAGGCAGTGCGAAACGAAATGCGCCCCCTGAGCCACTCGCCCGGCGCTCAGCAATGAGCCTATGACGATCACGCCGGAGAGCAGGTACAGCGCGAGGCGGCGCTTCTCGAGTCTGAGTGCGGCGAAATACCAGGCAAACAGACAGAATCCGGCCGAAGCATGGCCGCTCGGCCAGCACCTCCCCGGCCTGGTCTCTTTTTGCACCGTTTCAAACGGCCCGGCGGGTTCGGCCAGTACGCCTCCGTAGCGGGGCAGGTCGTAAGGGCAATGTTCGCTACTCGAATTTTTCAGGGTCGAGACCGAAAGCACGGATAGCGCCATGCTGACAAAGATGAAAAATAAAACAGGCCGGAGTGCCTTGAGGGTGGCCAAGCCATGACTTGCCAGCCAGGCGACGATCACAAGCACCGCCAACAGGATGACCGCCCTCTTTGCGCCGACATGCTCCACGGTCTGCAGCAACCAGTCATCGCGCAAGGGAAACACACTGATCGACGCATCGTAAAACAGTTCCGTCGCCCTTCGATCCAGATCAGTGAATTTGACAGTCAGAATAAGCAAAGCGAAGACGACCAACGGCACCGCGGCATGCCAGAGGTAAAAGGCATGACCGTCTCTGGAAATATTACGGCTTGATTTCTGCATGCCCCTTCCCCGCGGCTACGCCGGATCGATGTGTTTTTCAGACTAGCCAGCCATTCTTAACGTGGACTTAATGATTTTCGGTGACGGACGTAGTAGTCTGATCTGATTGGGCTATCCGGCCTGAATGCATGCGCGAGAGAAACTTGCGATGATGCGATTTAAGTTTCCATTAAGTTAATATCCGTAAGTTTTGGCCGCGAGCATGCCGGAGCGGGATTGTTCGGCGTTTACACGATTGATTTAGCGGCCGTGCGCTGCAACGAAAACTATGCGATTACTGCTCGTCGAAGATGACCCGATGATAGGAAGTAGCGTTCGGCAGGGTTTAATGCAGGACGGTTTTAGTGTCGATTGGGTGCAGGATGGCGCTGCGGCGGATCTGGCGATGTCCCACGAGGTTTACGACCTGATGTTGCTGGATCTCGGGCTGCCAAAAAAGAACGGCAGCCAGATTCTCAGGGAGTTGCGTGAGCAGGGCAATTTCATTCCCGTGCTGATTTTGACCGCACGTGACGCGGTCGCCGATCGAGTCAAGGCGCTCGATGGCGGCGCCGACGATTTCCTGACGAAACCGTTCGACCTGGACGAACTCGCGGCACGGGTGCGCGCGCTCCTTCGCCGGCACGCGGGCCGTGCCAGTCCTTTCATCACCCGCGGCGCCCTGGCCATCGATCCGGCGACGCGCGAAGTCACCATCAAGGGGAAGGTCGTTCCCATGTCCGGGCGTGAATTCGAGCTCTTGCTGACCCTCCTGGACCGGCCGGGCTGCGTGTATTCGCGGGCGCAGTTGGAAGAGAAGCTCTACGGATGGGGCTCCGAAGTCGAAAGCAACGCGGTAGAGGTGTATATCCACTCATTGCGCAAGAAACTCGGCAGGGAGTTCATCAAGAACATCCGGGGCGTGGGCTACATGATTCCGAAGAAGCCGTGAACTCCATCCGCCGCCGGCTGCTCGTCTGGCTGCTCTCAACGCTCTTCGTTGCCGGATTGGTCGCCGCAGCCGGAACCTATCTGACCATGGAGCTCGAATTCAACGAAGTATTCGACTATGAATTGAAGGAAGTTGCCTTGTCTTTTCGGGAAGACTCCCTCGGCGAAGTCATTCCCCCTCCGGTTGTCGAGGAAGAAGACGACCTGATCATCCAGGTCTGGGATCGTGCCGGGCGCCTGGTCTATGTGTCGGATGCCCTTCCCGTGTTGCCGCCCCGCGCCCAGGCCGGGTTTTCATACGCGTCCGCGCCGAAATCTTCCTGGCGGATCTTCAGCATCCAATCGCATGGCCACACGGTTCAGGTCGCGCAACCGACCGGCGTGCGGCGCACACTCGCAGCCGAGGCGGCGGCACGCACGCTGCTTCCAATGCTGTTTCTCATTGTTGCGCTCGGCATCGTGATCTGGATCATCATCGGACGCGGTCTGCGCCCCCTGACCAAAGTTGCCGATGCCGTCGGGGAGCGGTCGGCATCGGCGTTGCAGCCATTGCCTGAAGCCGGCCTGCCCAGCGAAGTTCGTCCCCTCGTAACAGCCCTGAATAATCTGCTCGGACGTCTGGACAACGCGTTTGCGATGCGGCGCAATTTCATCGCCGATGCCGCGCACGAATTGCGCACGCCTCTGACCGCGGTGCAGTTGCAGATCCAGCTTGCCCGGCGCGCGAGTACGGACGCAGAACGCGCTGCGGCGTTCGCGCAACTCGATGCCGGCGTGAAGCGGGTAGTCCATCTGGTGCAGCAGCTTCTGACGCTTGCCCGTGAAGAGCCGGACGTTGCCGAGCAGGTCGCGGTTCCAGTCGAACTTGCGCAACTCGCCAGGCAGAGCGTGGCCGAGCATGCTTCGCTTGCACAGGCAAAGGACATCGACCTCGGCGTTGAAAGCAAACTGCCAGTGTGGGTGTCGGGCGACGCCGAAGCCTTGCGGACGATGCTGGGCAACCTCATCGACAACGCCATCCGCTATGTTCAGTACGGAGGAAAAATCGACGTTAGCGTCGCCACGCGGAACAACCAGGCGGTGTTGACGGTCACGGACAATGGACCGGGCATCCCGGTCGAATTCAGGGAACGGGCCTTTGATCGCTTCTCTCGCCAGGAAGGCTCAGGCGAGATCGGTAGCGGATTGGGGCTTGCGATCGTCAAGAGCGTGGCTGTACGCCATCACGCTACCGTCGCCCTCGATTCCGCAGATCAACAACGCGGACTTCGCGTCATGATCCAATTTCCCGCAAACTACTGAGGATTTCATTTTCAATTCCAATTCGCTCTTCCCTCATCGCTACCCTTCCGCTGCGCTCCACACCCCTTCGGGTGAACCCCGACGTGAACCAGGAAAAGATCAATTGGCAATGAAACCGGACGACCTGATGCTTGTACCCTCCGCTACCCGGACGCGTGTCATTGCCACGCTGCTGGTCCTGTTTTGTATCGCGTGGTTCCTCAACCTCGACTATCGCAACCTGGTGCGTCCGGACGAAGGACGCTACGCGGAAATTGCGCGTGAAATGGCGGTGACCGGAGACTGGGTCACGCCGCGCCTCAATGGCATCAAATATTTCGAGAAGCCGCCGCTGCAGTACTGGATGACGGCCGCCGCGTACAAGGCTTTCGGCGAAAGCGAATGGACTGCCCGGTTGTGGGCGGCCCTGACCGGTTTCGCCGGCGTGCTGTTAGCCGGATTTGCCGGTGCGCGGCTGTTCGGGCGGCAAGCGGGGCTTTATGCCGCGATAGTCCTGGCGAGCAGCCTTGTCTATGTCGTGATCGGCCACACCAATACCCTCGATATGGGCGTCACCTTCTGGCTGATGCTCGGCATAACGGGCTTCCTGCTGGCGCAGCGCGAGGACACCCCCAGGCCGCAAGCGCGGCTATGGATGCTGCTGGCGTGGGCGGCGATGGGCTTCGGCTTTTTGAGCAAGGGCCTGATCGGCCTGATCCTTCCGGCCGCCGCGCTCTGCGCCTATGCCGTCGTCCAGCGCGACATCTCGTTCCTGAAACGTCTCGAGCCGGTTGCCGGCATCGCGATCCTGCTTGCCATCGGATTGCCCTGGGTCATTGCGGCCTCCGTGGCCAACCCCGAGTTCGCCCGATTCTTTTTCATTCACGAACATTTCGAGCGGTTTCTGACCGAGACCCATCGCCGCGTCGCGCCCTGGTGGTTCTTCGTTCCGATTCTGCTCGCCGGCATGCTGCCCTGGACGGCGATGCTCGGCCACGCCGGACTGAGCGCATGGCGTGAGAATGCATCCGCAAAGGGGTTCAACTCACGCCGGTTCCTGCTTTTTTTCGCCGGCATCATTTTCCTGTTCTTCAGCGCATCGCACTCCAAGCTGCCGTCCTATATCCTTCCGCTGTTTCCGGCGCTCGCATTGCTGCTCGGCGATTGGCTTGCGCGCGTGCGGGGGCGAACGCTCGCGGTCCTCATTCTCCCCGTAGCCGTTCTGGCGCTGGCTGGCGCCATCGCCGCACCGTACGCCGGCAATTTCGGCAGCGAGAAGGTACCGGCAGGCCTGTACGACATATTCGAAAAATGGCTGCTGGCCGGGGCCTTGGCGCTGCTGGTCTCGTCATGTGTCGCGTTCGCCTTTGCGCGCCGCGAACAAATCGCCGCCGCCGTGATTTCACTCGGCTGCGGCGGACTGCTCCTCGTGCAGCTTGTCATGACCGGACACCAGGCGTTGTCGCCGTCTTATTCCGCCGCCCGTACAGCCGAGCGCATCAAACCGCTCCTCGATGCCGATACGCCGTTCTACAGCGTGCAGACCTACGAGCATACGCTGCCGTTCTATATAAAGCGCACCGTGACGCTGGTAGACTATCGCGATGAAATGGATTTCGGCCTGCAGCAGGAACCTGGTTTGCAAATTCCCACGATGGAAGAATTCGAATCGCGCTGGCGCAACGACAGCAAGGCACTCGCAATCATGGGTCCGGACGTATACCTTGAGCTGACGCAGCACGGATTGCCCATGCGCCTGCTCTCCGAGGATGCCCGCCGGGTGGTCGTGGCCAAGCCATGACCATGCTCAGCTTCGCGCTGGTCCTGTCCGGCGTCCTGCTCAACGCCGCGGCGCAATTGCTGCTGAAGGCCGGCACCAACAGTGTGGGCGCGTTCGTCTTCACCGCGGATAACCTGTTTCCCGTGGGGTTAAAGCTGGCGTCCAATCCCTACATCCTTGGCGGCCTGGGCTGTTACGCGATCAGCGTCGTGCTCTGGATCATGGCGCTCTCGCGCGTGGAAGTCAGCCTCGCCTATCCCATGCTGTCCATCGGTTACGTCATCAACGCATTTGCCGCCTGGCAGTTGTTCGGCGAGGCGCTGACGGCGCAACGCTTGGCCGGCATCGGCACCATCATCGTGGGCGTGTTCCTGGTGGCCCGCTCGTGACCGCGCGCGCGCCCGTACCCGCCTACCTGCCCTTCGCGCGCCCGTCCATCGACGAGGAATGCATAGCCGGCGTCGTGGAAGTATTGCGTTCGGGCTGGATCGCGAGTGGCCCGAACGTATTGAATTTCGAACAGGCGCTATCGGACTATCACGGCGGACGTCCGGTCCGGACACTGACCTCGGCCACGGCTGCAATCGAGGTGGCGCTCAAAATAGCCGGCATCGGCGCGGGTGACGAAGTCATTACCCCGGCGATGAGCTTCTTCTCCGGAGTGAACATGATCGTCAGGGCCGGTGCCACGCCGGTATTCGTGGACTGCGACCTGGACAGCCGCAACCTGGATTTCCATCGGGTCGAAGCGGCGATCACGCCGCGCACCCGCGCCATCCTGCCGACCCATTTCGCCGGTCTGCCCGCGGACATGGACCGGCTCTACGAGATCGCCGGGCGCCGCGGCCTGCGCGTCATCGAAGATGCCGCACTCGCGATCGGCTCGCGCTGGAAGGGCCGGCGTATCGGCAGCTTCGGCGACATCACGGTCTTTAGCTTCCATCCGAACAAGAATCTGACGACGATCGAAGGGGGCGCCCTGGTCCTGCGTGACGCAGCCGAGGCGAAACAGGCCGAACAACTGCGCTTCCATGGCATCGTGCGCCTGCCCGACGGCACCCGTGACGTGGAGGTCGCCGGCGGCAAGTACAACCTGTCGGACGTCAGCGCCCGCATCGGTCTGTCGCAACTGGCGCAGCTCGAACACTTCAATGCGCTGCGCCGCCAGTTGGCCGCGCATTACTTCTCGTGCCTGCGCGACAGCCCATGCCGGCTGCCGGCCCGCCCGAATCCGCACGACGAACTCGACCATAGCTGGAACATGTACTGCGTGCTGTTGCCGCTGGAGCGCATGTCCATCTCGCGCAAGCAATTCATCGAAGCCATGCACGCGCGCGGCATCGGTATCGGCATCTCCTACGAGGCCATTCACCTCACCACGCTGGGACGGCGCATGGGCTATCACGAGGGAATGTTTCCGAACACCGAGCGCATCGCCCGGGAGACAGTGACCCTGCCGCTGTTTCCGCAAATGACCGAAGCCGACGTGGAAAGGGTCTGCGACGCGGTCGCGGACATCCTCGACCATGCCTGCAACTGATTCCGAGCCGACCATGCCCAATCCCGCCGTATCCGTGATCCTCCCCGTTTACAACGAAGAAGCCGGCCTGCCGGCGCTGTTTGCCCGCCTCTATCCCGCCCTCGATGCGTTGGCTGTTTCCTACGAAGTGATCTTCGTCGACGATGGCAGCCTGGACCGGTCAGCCGCGCTGCTGCGCGCGCAGTTCGAAGCGCGTCCGGACGTGACGCGCGTCATATTTTTCAACGCCAACTATGGCCAGCACATGGCGATCATGGCCGGCTTTCAGCACGCCCTCGGGGAGCGCACGGTGACCCTCGATGCCGACCTGCAGAACCCGCCCGAGGAAATCGGCAAGCTTCTCGAAAAAATGGATGAAGGACACGATTACGTCGGCGGCGTGCGCGAGAATCGGGGCGACACCTGGTTCAGGCGCAATGCCTCGCGCGTTCTCAACAAGCTGCGCGAACGCACGACCCGCATCCACATGACGGATCAGGGGTGCATGCTGCGCGCCTATGACCGGCAAATCGTGAATGCCATCAACAAGTGCGAGGACATCAATACCTTCATACCGGCCCTCGCCTACACCTTCGCCAGCAATCCGGCCGAGATCGCAGTCGGGCACGAAGAGCGCACCGCCGGGACGACCAAGTATTCGCTCTACAAGCTCATGCGGCTGAACTTCGACCTGGTCACCGGATTCTCGCTCGCCCCGCTGCAGGCATTCTCGGCAGTCGGCCTGGCGCTCGCCACCGGGTCCATGGGGTTCGTCGTGTTCCAGATCGTTAACCGGCTCGCACGCGGCAGTGCGGCCGAAGGTATTTTTTCGTCGGTGATCGACGGGATGCAATTCTTCCTCTCCGGCGTCACCTTGTTCGGCATTGGCCTGCTTGGCGAATACATAGGCAGGATATATCAGCAGGTACTGCGCAGGCCGCGCTTCATTATCCGCGCGGTGCTGCAGGAAAACGCCCAATCGACCGGCGGCGTTGAACGGCGGGCCCTCTCTTCCGGGCGCACGGTGTCCGGCATCAGATGACTGACGCCGTCGTATTCGCGTATCACGACGTGGGTGCGCGCTGCCTGGAGACGTTGCTGTTGCACGGCGTGAACGTGCGCCTGGTCCTCACCCATGAGGACGATCCTCGCGAAAACATCTGGTTCGCCAGCGTGTCCGCGCTTGCCCGCCAGCATGCCATCCCGACGCTGACCCCCGCGCATCCGAATACCGCCGAAATGACGCGGCATATCGCCTCGCTGCGGCCTGATTTCCTTTTCTCCTTCTATTACCGCCAGATGTTAGGACAACCGCTACTCGACATCCCGCGCCTCGGCGCGCTGAACATGCATGGCTCGCTCCTGCCCAGGTACCGGGGGCGCGCACCGGTGAACTGGGCTGTGATCAACGGCGAACGCGAGACCGGCGCGACGCTGCACTATATGGTTGCGAAGCCCGACGCGGGAGACATAGTCGATAGCCAGTCAGTGCCGATATTTCCGGACGATGCCGCCGTCGATGTGTTCCGCAAGGTCACCGACGCGGCGCAATCCGTGCTCGACCGCAGCCTGCCCCGCCTCATCGACGGCACAGCGCTGCGCATAGCGCAGAACCACGCGCAAGCCACCTATTTCGGCGGGCGCAAGCCGGAGGACGGGCGCATCGACTGGAACCGGTCCGCCGCTGAAATTCACAACCTTGTGCGCGGCGTGGCGCCTCCCTATCCGGGCGCGTTCACCTCGATCGGCGGCAAGCCCGCCCGCGTGCTCAGGACGCTGCATGACCCCATGCCCGGCCCCTGCCAGCAGCCCTGCCTTTTTGTCCGTGACGGGCGTGCCTACGCGCAATGCGGAGATGCCGCCCTGCTTCGGATCACGGAAATCGAAGTGAACGGCCAGTTCCTGCGGGAACCGGATCTGGCACAGTTCATCGGCGAGCGCCCCTTGCCCCTGTCAACCACCACCCGGAAAATTGCATGAAGCGCATCCTGATACTTGGCGTCAACGGCTTCATCGGCCACCATCTTTCGAACCGCATCATCCACACCACCGACTGGGAAGTCTATGGCATGGACATGCAATCCGACCGGGTCGCCGGCCTGCTGGACCACAAGCGGTTTCATTTTTTCGAAGGCGACATCACCATCAACAAGGAATGGATCGAATACAACATCCGCAAATGCGATGTCATCCTGCCGCTGGTGGCGATTGCGACGCCGGCCACCTATGTGAAGGAACCGCTGCGTGTATTCGAACTGGATTTCGAAGCCAACCTGCCGATCGTGCGATCCTGCGTCAAGTACGGCAAGCGCCTGTTGTTTCCGTCCACATCCGAGGTCTACGGCATGTGCCGCGACGAAACCTTCGATCCCTATAAATCGGAGCTCGTACTCGGCCCGATCAACAAGTCGCGCTGGATTTACTCCTGCAGCAAACAACTGATGGACCGCGTCATCGCGGCCTACGGCATGGAGCAAGGGCTCGACTACACCCTGTTCCGGCCCTTCAACTGGATAGGCGATGGACTGGACAATATCAATACGGCGAAGGAAGGCAGCTCGCGCGTCATAACGCAGTTTCTGGGTCACATCGCCAGGGGCGAACCCATCAAGCTCGTCGACGGCGGCGCCCAGCGGCGCACCTTTACCTACATCGATGACGGCGTCGATGCCCTGATGAAGATCATCGAAAATGAGAATGGCGTGGCCAGCGGCAAGATCTACAACATCGGCAATCCGCTGAACAATCATTCGGTGCGCGATCTTGCAACCATGATGATCGAACTCGCACTGACCTATCCCGAGTTCCATGCTTTCGCCAGCCGCGTGCGCACCCTCGAAGTAACCTCGGAAAATTATTACGGCAGCGGCTACCAGGACATGCAACATCGCGTGCCGGCCATCGAAAATACCCGCGCGGAACTTGGATGGGAGCCCAAGGTCGCCATGAAGGATGCACTGCGCCTGATTTTCGATTCCTATCGCAACCGCATCGGCGAAGCCGAGACCCTGGTCGCCTAGTTGCAAGTCCGGTTCCAGCACCTGCGCGTGTTTCGCAAAATCCGCTTCGCATGAAAATCGCGCTCAAGATCGATGTCGATACCTATCGCGGGACGCGCATTGGCGTACCGCGCCTGATGGAAATTCTGAAGGCACGCAACGCAGGCGCCAGCTTTTTGTTCTCGTTGGGCCCCGACCACACCGGCAGGGCCGTGACCCGCGTATTCCGTTCCGGATTCCTCGGCAAGGTGCGCCGCACTTCTGTCGTCAAACACTACGGCATCAGGACGCTTTTATACGGAACGCTGCTGCCGGGCCCCGACATCGGTCGCAAATGTGCGCCCATCCTTCGCGACGTACGCGATGCCGGCTTCGAAGTGGGCATTCATACCTGGGATCATGTGTTGTGGCAGGACAAGGTTGCCATTGCCGATGCGCAATGGACACGCGAACAGATGGTTTTCGCTTGCTCGCGCTTTCTGGAGATCTTCGGGGAGCCCGCGGTCTTTCACGGCGCGGCGGGGTGGCAGATGAACGCCGAGGCCTATCGCCTGACGCAAAGTCTGGGATTCAGATTCTGTTCCGATACGCGCGGCAGCGGACCCTTTATTCCCGTGTCTGAAGGCGAGCGTATCGCGTGTCCGCAATTGCCGACCACGCTCCCCACGCTCGACGAAATGATCGGCCGGGAAGGCGTGGATGAAAGCAATGTGGCCGAACGCATCCTGGAACTGACACGATCCGAAAAACCAACCGGTCATGTGTTCACGCTGCACGCCGAACTCGAAGGCATGGGCCTCGCTGCGGTATTTGAACGCCTGCTCGACGGGTGGCGCGCGCAGGGCCACGAACTGGTTTCCCTGGGTGCCTACCTTGAATCCGTGGCCTCCATCGAGCTGCCCCGGCACGAAGTCATCATGGGGGAGATGCCGGGGCGCACCGGCTTGCTGGCGATGCAGGGCGACGTGGCCCCGCTGACGCGGGAAAACGAAATCGCGTCCGTGGCAACGCAATAGGCGAACGTCGGCGTGTAACCCATCCCCATCCCGGCCTTGGAGTGCCGCGGAACATTGAACCCATCCCCATCCCGGCCTTCCCCTTGAAGGGGAAGGGGACTACTGTGGAAACCAACTCTCATGGGAAGGGGACTACTGTGGAAACCAACTCTCATGGGAAGG
>JANXVW010000291.1 GCA_025351455.1 Betaproteobacteria bacterium
GACGACGGCAGGAAGGGGAAAGAGCATTGCCGGCGGCCTCGGCGCAGATCAAAAATGCTCGCTGCATTCGATGGTTACAAGGAAGAATGCAAGAGAATTATGACAACAATAGCCGCCCGCTTGCAAGCCGTACGCAGCCGCATCGCCGCGGCGGCAGAGTCCGCCGGACGTCCGCTGGAAGATATTCGCCTCATCGCCGTCAGCAAGACCTTTACGGGGGCCGCGATCCAGGAAGCCCGTGCCGCCGGCCAGGTCGCGTTCGGGGAGAGTTATCTGCAGGAGGCGATGGCCAAGATACCTGTCTTGGGCCCGGATTTCGAATGGCATCATATCGCCCCCATCCAGAGCAACAAAACGCGCCAGGTCGCCGAGCTATTCCACTGGGCGCACGGGGTAGACCGCCTGAAAATCGCCGAACGTCTCTCATCTTCCCGTCCAGCAGGCCGCCCGCCGCTGGATATCTGCATCCAGATCAACATCAGCAGTGAGGCCTCCAAGAGCGGTGTGGCTCCGCAAGAAGTCCTCGCGCTGGCCCGGGCAATATCTCCCCTGCAAGGCGTGCGGCTGCGCGGATTGATGGCGATTCCCGAGGCGACCCCGGATGTCAGGCTGTTGCGCGCCCGATTTCGGCAGATACGTGAATTGAAGGATGAAATCGTCCGCCAGGGCATTAAACTGGACACCCTGTCGATGGGCATGTCGGACGATCTCGAAGCGGCCATTGCCGAAGGGGCGACCCTGGTCCGCGTCGGCCACGCGATTTTCGGCGAGCGCCCGCAAGGACCGGGCTAGGAAGTGATTTGCCCGCTACGGCGGCGCCCACCTATACTGCTCGGCCGGACCTGCTCCGTAATGGCGCCGGCAAGACAACGATGGCCGGCATGAGCGGCCCAACGACTGTAGTGCGAACATGGGGGAATACAGAATGAACAGAAGGAACTGGATACTGGCGGCCGGTCTGCTGCTGACGATGCCTGGAATGGCGTTGGCGGCCAAGCCGGGCTACATGAATGTGAACGAAAGCGTCGAAATCCATGCTCCGCCTGCCAAGGTCTGGAGCCTGGTCAAGGACTGGAACGGCCTGCACAAGTGGCATCCGGCGTTCTCGAACGCAGAAATCAAATCCGGCGCGAACAACAAGGTCGGCGCCGTACGCACGCTGACCATGGCCGGCGACGGAGCCAAGTTCGACGAGGAACTGGACGGATTCAGCGAAAAAAACAGAAAGTACAGCTACCGGATCATCAGCGATTCGCCGCTGCCCGTCGTGGACTACTCGTCGACCATCCTGGTCAAGTCGGGCAAGGCCAAAGGCACGTCCGTCCTTGTCTGGAAAGGCAAATTCAAGCGCAAGGTGGCCGACAATCCCCCGGCAGGCCAGGATGACGCCAGCGTCAAGAAGGCGATCATCGGCGCATATCAGGCAGGACTGCAAAACGTCAAGAAACTCGCGGAGAAGTAACCGGCTGGCAACGCGGCGCGGACGTTGTCCGCGCCGTCCGCATTTGCGCGGGCGGCAGTTCCGCTTCGATTCCATATCATGCGCATACTTTTCATAGGCGGCGGCCACATGGCCACCGCGTTGATCGGCGGTTTGCTGCAACAGGGATTCAAGCCCGCCGACCTGCGTGTCGTGGAGGTGTCGGAAGAAGCGCGTGCACGCCTGCAGCAGCAATTCGGCATCAGTGCCGTTGCCGCGATCAACCAGGAAATACCCGAGGACGCCGTGCTGCTGGCGGTGAAACCGCAGCAGATGCGCGCGGCGGCGATGGCGTTGCGGGTGCGCCTGAAAGGCCATTTGGTCATCAGCATCGCGGCCGGTATCCGTACCGCCGACCTGACCCGCTGGCTCGGCGGCCATGAGCGCATCGTGCGCGTCATGCCCAATACCCCTGCGCTGATCCGCGCGGGTGTATCCGGAATGTATGCCGGCGCCGCCATAAAACAGGCCGACCGGGATAACACACAGAACATCCTTGGCGCGGTCGGTGGCGTGGTTTGGGTGCGAGACGAAGCGGACATCGATGCGGTCACCGCCATTTCCGGGAGCGGTCCGGCTTATGTTTTTTACTTTATCGAAGCGCTGGAACAGGCGGCTGTGGACCTCGGACTGACCGATGTGCAGGCGCATGCCCTCGCCGTGCAGACTTTCGTCGGCGCGAGCAAGCTGGCGGCCGGCAGCGACGAACCGGCGGCGCTATTGCGCGCGCGTGTGACCTCCAGGGCGGGCACTACGGAGGCGGCGCTGAGCGCCATGGAAGCCGGCGACGTCAAACGCAGGATCATGGACGCAGTACGCGCCGCGGCCCGGCGTTCGAAGGAACTCGGCGATGAATTCGGCAGAGACTAGGCGGCGAAGAACGAGATGAATCAGGCACTGATATTCCTGCTGAATACTTTCCTCGGCCTTTTTTCATTGGCGCTGCTGACGCGTTTTTATCTGCAGGCCGTGCGCGCGCCGGCGCGCAATCCGCTGTCGCAGTTTCTCGCTGCGTTGACCGATTTCATCGTCCGCCCGACGCGGCGCGTGGTGCCCGGCTTGTGGGGCTACGATCTTTCCACCCTGTTACTGGCCTGGCTGACGGAACTGCTGCTGGCAGGCGCCGTACATGCGTTGAGTGGTCGTTCGTTCGGGCCTGCCGTGGGTAGCGTGGCAGTCGGGCTCATGCTGTTCGCCGCACTGAACCTGGTCAAACTTTTCATTTATATCCTGATGGTCGCCGTGTTCGCGCAGGCCATCCTGTCATTCGTTGCGCCGCGCGGCCCGGCAACCGCCGTTCTCGCGGCCCTGACGCGGCCGTTTCTCGGCCTGTTCCAGCGCCGCATTCCCCCGGTGGGTGGCGTGGACCTATCCCCGCTGTTCGTGCTGGTCATCTGCCAGGTCCTGCTGATATGGCCGGTGCCTGCGCTGGAACAGGCCCTCAAACCCATGCTGTGACCGAACCCGACGAAACCTGGTATCGCTACGATGCGGACCGTGGGCTGCTGACGCTGATCCTGCACGGTGCAGCACAACGCAAAGCGTACGGAGTTTGCCGGCCTTCACGGCGGCCATCTGAAGGTGCGAGTGGCGGCGCCCGCGGTTGAAGACAAGGCCAATGAACTGCTCGTGGGCTTCCTGGCGGACAAGTTTGATCTGCCGGGCGGGCGGGTTATGATTCGTCGTGGCACTCGCGGGCGCACCAAGACCGTCGAAATCTGCGGCCAGGCAGCTGCCCTGCTGGCCAGGGTGAAAAAGCTTCTGCACTCATGACCAGCGATCTCGAGAACCAGGTAACCGCGTACCAGCAGTGGCGCGACGAATTGCGCGACTGCATTCAGTCCTATCAGAACTGGCTGGAGAACAACGGTCACGCGGACATCCAGCGCAGCCTGCGCATCTACGATCTGGTCGAGAGCCTGCGCAACGACCGCATGATCCTCGCCTTCCTCGCGGAATTCTCGCGCGGCAAGACCGAATTGATCAACGCGATGTTTTTTTCCGATTTCAAGCAGCGCCTGCTGCCCTCCGATGTGGGCCGCACGACCATGTGCCCGACCGAAATTTTCTACGACGGATCCGAAGAGCCGTACATCAAGCTGCTGCCGATCGAATCGCGCAAAGGCGACGAGAGCATCGCAGCACTGAAGCACAAGCCGGTCGAGTGGGTAAAGATCAGGCTCAACCTGGCATCGCAGGAAGACATGGCAACGGCGATGTCAAGCCTCGCCCAAGTCAAATCGGTCACGGTGGAGGAGGCCGGGCTGCTCGGATTGCTCGACGAGGCCGATTTCATGACGACCACCGTGGTGGTGAAACACGGCGGCAAAGTCGAGATCCCGTGCTGGCGCCATGCGCTGGTCAACTATCCGCATCCGCTGCTGAAGAAGGGTCTGGTCATCCTCGACACCCCGGGCCTGAACGCGCTCGGTACCGAGCCGGAACTGACGTTGTCCATGATTCCAAGCGCGCACGCCGTATTGTTCCTTCTGGCGATGGATACCGGGGTTACAAAATCCGACCTCGACGTCTGGCAAAAGTATGTGCAGAGCTATGTCACGCGCCGCATCGCCGTGCTGAACAAGATCGACCTGATGTGGGATGACCTCAAAAGCGAGGCGCAGATCGAAGTCGCCGTCGAACGCCAACTGGTGGAGACGGCGAGAATCCTCGGCCTGCCCCGCGACCACGTCATTGCGCTGTCCGCGCAAAAGGCGCTGATCGCACGCATTCGCGGTGATGCGGGTCTGTTGGCGAAAAGCCGCATCGAATCGCTCGAGCACCTGCTCGCCGAAGAAATCATTCCTTCAAAGCAGCAGATCCTGCGTGCCGCAGTAAGCAGGGAGATCGGGAACATGCTCGAGACTTCCCTGCAGAGCGTGACTGCCCAGCTGGCCAGTACGCGCGGCGAACTGCAGGAGATGTCGAAGCTGTCCGGAAAGAACCGCGAACTTGCAAAGCTGCTGCTCGCCCGGCTGGAGCAGGACAAGAGTAACTACATGCGCCACATGGAAAGCTTCAAGCGTTCCTATGAGACCGTACTCAGGCAGGGCAACGTTCTGATCGGCACGCTGGCTGACGATCGACTCGACGAAATGATGAACCGCAGCCTGACATCGATCGAGGGCAGCTGGACCACGGCCGGCCTGATGCGCAGCATGCAGGCGCTGTTCGACACGTTCTCGCGGCAGGCCGAGAAAATTCTCGCGTTCGCCGGGGAAACGCGCAATTTCGTGGACGGCGTATATACCGAGTTCCACAAGATGTACGGCTTTCCAAAGATGACGCCGCCAGTGCTGAACCTGGAACGCCATATCCTGCACATGCACTCGCTGCATCAGAATACGGAGCGCTTTTGCAAGGATCCGGTCAATGTAATGACCGAAAAGCATTTCCTGGTGCGCCGGTTCTACAACGGCCTGGTTTCGCATGCGCGCGAACTGTTCCGCCAGCTGCGTCTTGAACTCGATACCTGGGTCAATTCCGCGTTGATGCCGTTGTCCCTGCAGCTCAAGGAGCATCAGAAACTGCTGGAACGCAAGGTCGACAACCTGCGCAAAGTCGCGGGCGACATCAACACGCTGCAGGAGCGCGTCCGGCAACTCGAACAGCAGCACCTGCAGCTGGGCAAGCAGGTCGAGGAACTCACCCTGATTCGCAGCGTCCTGCAACGCGACCCTGCAGAAACGAAGGTTGCGAAAGTCGCCTAGCGGCGGGAACGAGTCCCCGTCCCGGAGCCCTTGTATCCGCCCGCCTCACCTCTGTGGTGAAAAAATAAACTGGATGACCACCAAGGAATAAACGCGAGCCCGCCATGTCCATTGCCAGCGAGATTTCCGTATCCGCGGTCGTAGCGGGCTTCGTCACGGTGCTGGTGGGCTTCACCAGCACGGCGGTCATCGTTTTCCAGGCGGCGCACGCAGTTGGCGCCGGACCGGCGGAGATCGCATCGTGGATGTGGGCGCTGGGCCTGGGCATGGGCCTGACCTGCATCGGATTGTCGCTGCGCTATCGCATGCCGGTGGTGACCGCATGGTCGACTCCCGGCGCTGCGATGCTGATCACGAGCGCCGCCGGCGTTGCCCTTCCCGAAGCCATCGGCGCCTTCATGGTATCGGGGTTGTTAATCGCCATCGCCGGATTCTCCGGCTGGTTCGAACGCGCGCTCAACCGCATCCCGATCTCCGTCGCTTCCGGAATGCTCGCCGGCGTCCTGCTGCGCTTCGGACTGGAATTGTTCATCGTGATGAAGGCGCAGTTCGCGGTGGTGTTTGCGATGTTTGCCGTCTATCTGCTCCTGCGGCGGCTGATTCCCCGCTATGCGGTGATTTCGGCTTTTGCGCTCGGCATAGCGGTCGCCGCTATGCAGGGGTCGCTGCATCTCGAAACCGTGCACCTGGAATTCGCCCGGCCGGTATGGATTACCCCGGAAATATCCGCCAGCACACTGATCGGCGTAGCGCTGCCATTGTTCATCGTGACCATGGCTTCGCAGAATGCGCCCGGCGTGGCGGTCATTCGCGCGTCCGGGTACCCGGTCCCGATTTCACCGGTCATCGGCTGGACGGGCGTGGCGACCGTAATTCTTGCGCCTTTCGGCGCTTTCGCCCTCAACCTGGCCGCGATTACCGCCGCGATCTGCATGGGGCGGGAGGCGCACGAAGATCCGAGGCGCCGCTATATGGCGTCGGTTTGCGCCGGGTTCTTCTACATCGTGATCGGATTGTTCGGCGCCACCGTGGGCGCGCTCTTCGCTGCGTTTCCGCGGGAACTGGTGGCTGCGATCGCCGGCCTTGCATTGATCGGCACTATAGGCAACGGCCTGGCCGCAGCCCTTTCGAACGAACGCGACCGGGAACCCGCGCTGGTAACTTTTCTGGTGGCTGCATCGGGCGTGACGCTGTCTGGAATTGGCCCGGCGTTCTGGGGATTGATCGCGGGCAGCCTGACGCTGCTGGTGTTGCGTGGTGGGGCAAAAAGCTGACAGCAAAGATTTCCGGCAGGCGAAACCTATCGAGGTGATGAAAGTCGAACCGGTCATCACCGGAGATTTTCATGAAGTTCGAATCCGATACACGCAAATGGCGGTGGTTGGCGTTTGCCGCGACGGTCGTCAACATCGCCTTCAATTTCTGGTCGCAACGGATGCCCTTCGGCGAAGGTACCGTCGCGCAAATCACGCAGCGCTATCCGAGCCTGTTTACGCCCGCGGGCTATGCCTTCGCCATCTGGGGCCTGATCTATTTCACAACGCTGATCTACGCGTTCCATCAATTATTGCCATCGCAGCGTAGCGCCGGCGTGCATGAGCGGCTGGCAAAGTCGCTGATCGCGGTCCATGTGCTCGGAATGATGTGGTTGTTTGTTTTCCAGAATGACTTGATCGCGTTGAGCCTGGTGGTCATTGCCGCGATGCTCGTGTACAGCCTTGTCCTTTTCCTTCGCGCCACGGTGTCGGTTCACCGGCGTGCGATCAGCAAATGGTTTATGGTGCCGCGACCGCGGCGGATTCAGGATTTCCTCGGCCCGCTCGACGCGGGTTGAGTGAAAGCCGCGACTGCCGTGGCGCGCGCTCAGCAATTGAACCATAGCGACATTCCATCCAGGCTCGACCGGTTGCCCTGGTCGGGCTGGCACTGGCGGGTGGTTATTGCGCTGGGTATCGCATGGATGCTCGACGGGCTCGAGGTGACGCTGGTCGGGTCGGTAGGCGCCATACTCGAGCGCCCGGATACCTTGAACCTTTCAGCGGCGCAGATCGGCTGGACGGGCTCTGCCTATGTCGGCGGAGCCGTGATCGGCGCACTTTACTTTGGCCGTCTCGCAGACCGGCTGGGCAGAAAGCGACTGTTTCTTGTCACGCTCGGGCTCTATCTGGTCGCAGCGCTGGCTACGGCGTTTTCGTTCGACTTCCCGACCTTTGTCCTGTGCCGCTTGTTCACAGGCTTTGGCATCGGCGGCGAGTATGCCGCAATCAACTCGGCAATCGACGAACTCATTCCGGCGCGCGTGCGCGGGCGCGTGAATCTCGCGATCAACGGCAGCTTCTGGCTTGGTGCCGCGCTCGGCGCGGGACTTAGTCTCGTGCTGCTTGACCCGCGGCTATTCGCTTCCGACGTAGGCTGGCGGATCGGGTTTGGCCTCGGCGCGTTGCTCGCGGTCGCCATTCTGCTCGTGCGCCGCAACGTGCCGGAGAGCCCGCGCTGGTTGCTGTTGCACGATCGAATCGCTGAGGCGGAATACGAAGTGGCCCGCATCGAATCCATCGTTGAACGTCAGCGTGGCCGGCTCGACCCGCCCGATTCCACGCTGGCCTTTGCCTCAAGGGCACAGCCATCCTTGCGCGAAATTGCGCATACGCTGCTGCGCCGCTATCCCACGCGCACGTTGCTTGGCTTGGCGTTGATGGTGTCGCAGGCATTTTTCTACAATGCGATCTTCTTTACCTATGCGCTCGTTCTGACCCGGTTCCAGGGCGTTCCTGACTCGCAGGTCGGCCGCTACATCTTCCCCTTTGCCGTGGCGAATTTCCTCGGACCCGTGGTTCTGGGTCCGCTGTTCGACCGCGTCGGCCGGCGCAAAATGATCGCGCTGACGTACGGATTGTCCGGCGTCGGCCTGGCGGCGACCGGTTATGCTTTTATGCAGGGCTGGCTGGATGCGCCAATGCAGACGTTGTGCTGGTCGCTGGTGTTCTTTCTCGCTTCCGCCGCAGCGAGTTCCGCCTATCTGACCGTAAGCGAAGTGTTCCCGCTCGAGATGCGAGCGCTTTGCATCTCCATTTTTTATGCCGTCGGAACGGGGGTGGGCGGCTTTGCCGCGCCGGCGGTATTCGGCATGCTCATTGAAACCGGCAGTCGCGCCAGCGTATTTGTCGGCTACGCCATCGGCTCGGTGCTCGTCATCGCCGCCGCGTCCATCGCATTGCGTTACGGTGTCGATGCGGAACGCAAGTCCCTCGAGGATGTGGCCATGCCGCTGAGTTCTGAAGGATTCGATAAAAACAACTAGACGATCGCGATCCGGATTTGAGCTCTTCCCGGCGCCCATCGTGCCTTCACATCAATACAATGTCGTATTGCTCTTGCGTGTAGATCGTTTCAACCTGAAGCGAGATCGGCTTGGCGATGAATTCCTCGAGCATCGCCAGACTTTGCGATTCTTCGTCAAGAAAAATGTCGATGACCTTCTGCGAGGCGAGGATGCGGAATTCGCGCGCGTCGAACTGGCGCGATTCGCGTACCAGTTCGCGCAGAATTTCGTAGCAGATCGTCTGCGCGGTCTTGACCTCGCCGCGCGCCTGGCAGGTCGGGCAGGGTTCGCAGAGGATGTGCGCCAGGCTTTCGCGCGTGCGTTTTCTCGTCATCTCCACCAGCCCGAGATGCGTGAAGCCGTTGACCGTCATGCGTGTGCGGTCGGGCAGCAGGGCTTTCTTGAACTCCGTGATGACCGCGTTGCGGTGCACCTCGTTGTCCATGTCGATGAAGTCGATAATGATGATGCCGCCCAGGTTGCGCAGGCGCAGCTGGCGCGCGATGACCTGTGCTGCTTCCAGGTTGGTTTTGAAGATGGTGTCGTCGAAATTGCGCCCGCCGACGAACCCGCCGGTATTCACGTCGATCGTGGTCAAGGCCTCGGTCTGGTCGATGATCAGGTAGCCGCCGGATTTAAGCGGCACGCGACGGGCAAGCGCGCGCTCTATCTCTTCCTCGACGCCGTAGAGATCGAATAGCGGCCGGTCGCCGGTGTAGTGGTGGATGCGGTCGACGAAGGACAGGGTGTACTCGTTCGCGAACGCCTGCATGCGTAGATACGTCTCGCGCGAGTCCACCATCATCCGGCCGCTTTCGTCATTCACGAAATCGCGCAGCACGCGCAATGCCAGGCTCAGGTCCTGGTACAGCAGCGCTGGGGCGGCAATGGCGCGCGATTTGTCCTGGATGTCGGACCAAAGCTTGCGCAGGTATCCGATATCGGCGCCGAGTTCCTTTTCGCTCGCGGTCTCCGCCATGGTGCGCACGATATAGCCGCCAGTTTCGTCGGGGGGAATCAGGTGCTGCAGTTTTTCGCGCAGCAACGCGCGCTCGTTCTCGTCCTCGATGCGCTGCGAGACGCCGATGTGGGATTCCTGCGGCAGGTAGACCAGCAGGCGCCCGGCGATGCTGATCTGGGTCGACAGCCGCGCGCCCTTGGTGCCGATCGGATCCTTGATGACCTGCACCAGCAGCCGCTGGCCGTCGTGCAGGATGCGCTCGATGGGCTTGGGGTCCTCATGGTTGTGCCGGTGGAACCAGATGTCGGCGACATGCAGGAAGGCGGCGCGATCGAGACCGATCTGGATGAAGGCCGATTGCATGCCCGGCAGCACACGGCTGACTTCGCCCACGTAGATATTGCCGACTATGCCGCGGCTGGCGCTGCGTTCTACGTGCAATTCCTGGGCGACGCCCTGCTGCATCACCGCGACCCGGGTTTCCTGCGGGGTGACGTTGATCAGGATTTCGTCGTTCACAGCAACTGGAAGCCGAATTGGGACAGTAGTTGCGAGGTTTCGAACATGGGCAGCCCGACGACGCCGCTGTAGCTGCCATTGATGGATTCGATGAACATCGAGGCCTTGCCCTGGATGCCGTAGGCCCCGGCCTTGTCCATCGGATCGCCGGTCGCGACATAGCGCCTGATCTCGTCGTCGGACAGTTCGCGCAGGCGCACTTCGGTCACCGACAGCGCTTCCCGCAGCGATTCGTGGAATTTGACGGCGACCGCGGTATAGACCAGATGCACGGTGCCGGAGAGCGCCTTGAGCATGGCCACCGCGTCGTCCCGGTCCTTTGGTTTGGAGAGAATGGTGTCGTTGAAGGCGACCGTGGTGTCGCCCGACAGCACCGGGTGGCGCATCAGGCGGCGCTGCTCCAAGCGCAACCAGCCTGCTTCGGCCTTCAGGCGGGCGACGCGCACGACATAGTCGCGCGGTAATTCATTGCCGATCGGTGATTCGTCGAAATCGGCATCGCGGCCCGCACCTTCGCGCAGCAGCAGCATCTCGAAATTCACGCCCATCTGCTTGAGCAGATCGCGGCGGCGCGCACTGCGCGAGGCAAGGTAGATATGTTTTTCCAGCGACGGCACGTGTGTTCGGCTCTTGGTTTTGTCGCGCCTGTGTTGGCCGCGCTATTCCCGGTGATAAGGATGGTTCTGGATCATCGACATCGCGCGGTACAGTTGTTCAGCGAGCAATACCCGCACCAGGGCATGCGGCAGCGTCATCGCCGAAAGGCAGAGCAGGAGGTCGCTACCGGATTTGAGTTCCGGGTCGAGCCCGTCGGCACTGCCGATCATGAATGCAACGTCGCGTCCGCCCTGCATCCAGGCTGCCAGCTTGCGGGCCAGCTCGGCCGTGGTGAACTGCTTGCCGCGTTCGTCCAGCGCTATTCTTACACAGCCCGGCGGGCTGGCAGCAAGGAAGCGGCTTTTTTCGGTCGCGAGGATCTGTGCGGTCGCCCCGGCGGAGGGGGTCTGGCGGCTGCGGGGGGCGGGTTTGATCTCGGTAAGCTCGATGCGCGCCTCGCGCGGCATGCGCCGCGCATAGTCCTCGAACCCGGCCGCCACCCAGGCGGGGGGCCGGTGGCCGATGGCGAGGATGTACAGCTTCAATCGGAATGGAGCTACAGGGCGGCGGGCGGTTCCGCCCCCGGAGCGGTTCTCCAGGTCGTCGGATGGGGGGCCGGCGGCCGGCCGCCCCACAGTTGCTCCAGGTTGTAATAAGTGCGGATTGCCGGCTGCATTACATGCACGATGATATCGCCCAGGTCCACCAGCACCCATTCCCCGGTTTGTTCGCCTTCCAGGCCCTGGACCCGCACTCCGAGTACCTTGAGCTTGTCCTGCACGTTTCTGGCCAGCGCCTTGGTCTGGCGCGCCGATTCCGCGGTGGCGACGATCATGTAGTCGAACAGGGAGGTCATTTTCCTGACATCGAGGACCGTGATGTCCTTCGCCTTGATTTCTTCCAGCGCCTCGACGGCGGCTTGTCTTACGGCTTCAACGTGCATCGCGTTCCTTGTAAAGACGATTGGCTTCAATGTAATCGAGAACTGCCTCCGGGACCAGATAGTGCGCACTTCCGCCGCCAGCCAGCAGCCCGCGGATCTGGGTCGCGGCGATATCGAGTGCGGTGATTTCCCTGACGTATATGGCGCCGGCACTGTCCCGGCGCAAGAGGCCGGTCGAGGAAACCAGCCGCTGCATGTAGGCCTTGCGCAAGGGCCCCGGCAGGGAGGATTGCAATTGTTGCAGGGAAAACCCCGGGCGATGGGCGATCACGACATGCGCCAGGTCGAACAGCTCTTCCCATCGATGCCACGTGGTCAGCGCCGAAAAAGCATCCGATCCCATCAGCAGGCACAGCGGGCGCTCGCCCAATTCCGCTCGCAGCTCGCTTAGGGTGTCGAAGGTATAGCACACCCCCTTGCGGCGGACTTCCCGGTCGTCCGCCTCGAAACGCGGATTGCCGCCGATCGCCAGACGCACCATTTCCATCCTCTGGGCGGCGGAAACCCGGGGCGTCCCACGATGCGGCGGGGTGCCGGTCGGTATGAAGCGCACCTTGGACAGGCCGATGCCGTCTGCGATTTCTTCAGCCAGGCGCAGATGGGCGAAATGGATGGGATCGAAAGTCCCGCCGAGTAGGCCGATCGGGCTTGACGAATTCAAGCCGGAAGAACGGCGAGCGGCGAACGGTGAACAGCGCGCAACGGCGATACCCGGTTGTGACCGTTCACCGTTTGCTGATCACCAATCACAGCAGAACGCGCCGGATGTCCGAAAGGACGGCCGTCAAGTGTGTAATGAACCGCGCGCCTTGCGCCCCGTCCACTGCACGATGATCGTAGGACAGCGACAGCGGCATCACCAGCCGCGGCACAAAAGTGCCGTCCTTCCAGACCGGTTTCATCGAGGATTTCGATACACCGAGAATGGCAACTTCCGGGGCGTTGATGATCGGCGTGAAATGCGTGCCGCCGATGCCGCCCAGGCTGGAGATGGAGAACGTCCCCCCTTGCATCTCGGCCGGCCCGAGCTTGCCGTCACGCGCTCTGGCGCTGAGCTCCCCAAGCTCCTTTGCCAGCTGCAGCACGCCCTTCTGGTCGACGTCGCGTACCACCGGCACCACCAGTCCGCCTGGCGTATCGACCGCGACGCCGATGTGGTAATAGCGCTTCAGGATCAGTGCGTCACCCGCCGGCGCGAGTGAGGAATTGAATTCCGGGTGGGCTCTCAGCGCGGTAACCACGGCCTTCATGATGAAGACGAGCGGCGTGAGCTTGACACCCTGCTTCTGCGCCTCTTCGGCCATGGCCTTGCGGAAGGTTTCCAGTTCGGTGATGTCGGCTTCGTCGTTCTGCGTGACATGCGGGATCGATACCCAGTTGCGATGCAGAAACGGTCCGGAAATCTTCTTGATGCGCGACAGCGGCTGACTTTCCACCGGGCCGAACTTGGCGAAATCCACTTGCGGCCAGGCCGGTAGGCCGAGCGACAACCCCGCCCCACCGCCACTACCGCCGGCAGGTTGAGCCAGCGCCGTTTTGACGAAACCGGAAATATCTTCCTTGAGGATGCGCTCCTTCGGGCCGCTGCCCTTGATGCGCGCGAGGTCGACGCCGAGTTCGCGGGCGAAGCGGCGCACCGACGGACTGGCGTGCGCCAGCGAGAATCCTGCTTCATTGATCGCGGCCGGTGCCGCGGCTTGCGCGGGCGATGCGGGTGCAACGGGGGCGGCAGCGGGCACCGGAGCTTGCGCCACCTTGGCTGGCGGAGGGGCCGCCGCCGGTTGCTGCGGCGCGCCGGTTGTCGCAGCCGGTGCGGCGGCGCCTTCGCTGACCTCAATGCTGAGGATGGCTACGCCCTGGGACACCTTGTCGCCGGGCTTGATCTTCAATTCCTTGACCACGCCCGCGAACGGCGCCGGGACTTCCATGGTCGCCTTGTCGGACTCGAGCGTGATGAGCGAATCTTCCGCTTTCACGCTGTCTCCCGGCTTGACCAGGACTTCGATTACCGGAATGTTCTTGAAGTCGCCGATGTCGGGGACGAGGACGTCTCTGAGGCTGCCCATTTGAATTCAGTGATTGGTGATGAGTAAATGGTGATTGGTGAATAGTGAATCGTAAAGGGTGAATCGTAAATGCCGCGATCGCTTGCCGATTCCCCGTTCCCGATTCACGTCGTCAGACCGTGACCGGATTCGGCTTCTCTGGATCGATGCCGTACTTCTTGATCGCCTTGGCGACCGTCGCGGCGGGAATGCTGCCTTCGTCGGCCAGCGCCTTCAGTGCCGCCACCGCCACGTAGTAACGATCCACTTCGAAGAACTTGCGCAACTGGCGGCGATAGTCCGACCGGCCGAAGCCATCCGTGCCGAGCACCACGTAATGCTTGTAGATGAAGGGCCGGATCTGGTCGGCGAACAGCTTCATGTAGTCGGTTGCCGCAACCACCGGGCCGGGGGCCGCGTTGAGGCAGCGGCCGACATGGGTTTCGCGCGGCTTGTCTTCCGGATGCAGCAGGTTCCAGCGCTGCACGTCCAGGCCTTCGCGGCGCAGTTCGTTGAAACTGGGGCAGCTCCACACATCGCCCGCCACGCCGAAATCCTTTTCCAGCAGTTCCTGCGCCGCGACGACTTCGCGCAGGATCGCGCCACTGCCCAGCAGTTGCACGCGCGGTGCGTCCTTCTTGCCCTTGCCCTCGGACAGCTTGTACATGCCCTTGAGGACGCCATCCTCCACGCCCTTGGGCATCGCCGGCTGGACGTAATTTTCGTTCAGCAAGGTGATGTAATAGAAAACGTCCTGCTGCTCCTTGAACATGCGGCGCAGGCCATCCTGGATGATGATCGCGACTTCGTAAGCGTAGGTCGGGTCGTAGGAAATGCAGTTCGGGATCGTCGATGACAGGATGTGGCTGTGGCCATCCTCATGCTGCAGGCCTTCGCCGTTCAGCGTGGTGCGTCCCGAGGTGCCGCCCAGCATGAAGCCGCGCGCGCGCTGGTCGCCCGCCGCCCAGGCCAGGTCGCCGACGCGCTGGAAGCCGAACATGGAGTAATAGATGTAGAACGGGATCATCGACACGCCGTGATTCGAGTACGACGTCGCGGCCGCGATCCAGGAAGACATCGCGCCGGGCTCGTTGATGCCTTCCTGCAGGATCTGACCCTGCTTGTCCTCCTTATAGAACATCAATTGGTCGGCGTCCTGCGGCGTATAGAGTTGGCCGACCGACGACCAGATGGCCAGTTGCCTGAACATGCCCTCCATGCCGAAGGTGCGCGACTCGTCCGGTACGATCGGCACCACGCGCTTGCCGATGTTCTTGTCTTTGACCAGGATGTTCAGGATGCGCACGAACGCCATGGTCGTCGACGATTCGCGCTCCTCGGAGCTTTTCAGCAGCGGCTCGAAGGCGGACAGCGGCGGGATCTCAAGCGTGTCGCCTTTCTGCCTGCGCGAGGGCAGGTAGCCGCCCAGCGCCTCGCGGCGCTTGCGCATGTAATCGAGTTCCGGCGAGCCCTCCTCGAACGTCAGGTAGGGCACTTCGTCGAGCTTGTCGTCCGGCACCGGCAGGCCGAAGCGGTCGCGGAACGCGCGCAGCGACGTCGTGCCCATTTTTTTCTGTTGGTGCGTAATGTTCTGGGCTTCGCCCGCTTCGCCCATGCCATAGCCCTTGATGGTCTTGGCGAGGATGACGGTTGGCTGGCCGACGGCCTTCATCGCGGCGGCGTAGGCGGCGTACATCTTCTGCGGGTCGTGGCCACCGCGATTCAGGCGCCAGATGTCGTCGTCGGACATGTTGGCGACCATCTCCAGCAACTCCGGGTACTTTCCGAAGAAATGCTTGCGCACATACGCGCCGTCCCTGGACTTGAAGGTCTGGTACTCGCCGTCGACTGCTTCTTCCATGCGCTTGACCAGCGTGCCGTTCTTGTCCTTGGCGAGCAGAGAATCCCAGTACGCGCCCCAGATCACTTTGATTACATTCCAGCCTGCGCCGCGAAAGTCCGCCTCGAGTTCCTGGATGATCTTGCCATTGCCGCGCACCGGGCCGTCGAGGCGCTGCAGGTTGCAGTTGACGACGAATATGAGGTTGTCGAGCTTCTCACGCGCGGCCACGCCGATCGCGCCCATCGATTCGGGTTCGTCGATTTCGCCGTCGCCGAGGAAACACCAGACCTTGCGGCCTTCGGTGTTGGCCAGCCCGCGGTCCTGCAGGTATTTCATGAAGCGCGCCTGGTAGATCGCCATGATCGGGCCCAGGCCCATGGACACCGTCGGGAACTGCCAGAAATCCGGCATCAGCCAGGGGTGCGGATAGGAAGACAGGCCCTTGCCGTCGACCTCCTGGCGGAAGCTGTCCATCTGCTCCTTCGACAACCGGCCGAGCATGAAGGCACGGGCGTAAACGCCGGGGGCCGAGTGCCCCTGCACGAAAATCAGGTCGCCGCCGTGGTTGTCCGACGGGGCGTGCCAGAAATGGTTGAAACCCACGTCATACAGTGTCGCGGCAGACGCAAAACTGGCGATATGGCCGCCGAGCTCGGAGGACTGCTTGTTGGCGCGCAACACCATGGCCGCCGCATTCCAGCGCACATAGGAACGAATGCGATGCTCGATCTCGTGATCGCCCGGCGAGCGTTCCTCTTGTCCGGGCGGAATGGTGTTGATGTAGGCGGTATTTGCGCTGTAAGGAAGGTAGGCGCCCGAGCGCCGCGCTTTCTCGATCAACTGCTCTAGTATGTAGTGCGCACGCTCCGGACCTTCATGCCGCAGGACGCCGTCGAGCGCCTCAAGCCATTCGTTTGTCTCTTGCGGATCGTTATCCGGAAGTGCTGCCATGGTTCTACCTTTGGTGAGGTTGGTGTTTGCGGGACTGAGGCGTTTGTGACGCTGCCCTCGATGCCATATAAAAATTATATCACCGTGGCTCCGTGTGAAGCCTTGCTGGACGCCGCGCTGCAGTGCGTCATTTTGCTGGCGGGGGCAGGCGTCCCATAAGGTAGAACTCATCATTCGGGCGCATGTCGATCAGGTGCGCCATGCGGTTAGAGAGCGCGAAAAATGCCGTAATCCCGCCGATGTCCCAGATGTCCTCCGCGCTGAAGGCGTGGCCGCGCAGGATTTCGTGGTCTGCCTCGGTCATTGCCTCGGGGGTGCGCGAAAGTTTGCAGGCAAAATCCAGCATCGCTTTCTGCCGTGGCGCGAGGTCCGCCTTGCCGTGGTGGATCGCCACCTGGTCGGCGATCTGCGGGTTCTTCGCGTAAATACGCAGGATGGCGCCGTGTGCGATCACGCAGTACGGGCACTGGCTGAGCCCGCTGGTGGCAACCACGATCATTTCCTTCTCCGCCTTCGACAGGCCGGACTCCTTGAGCATCAGCGCATCGTGATAGGCAAAGAATGCCCGAAACTCGTCCGGCCGGTGTGCCAGGGTCACGAACACATTTGGAATAAACCCGGCCTTCTTCTGCACTTCCAGCATCTTGTCGCGGATGTCGACGGGCAGATCTTCGAGTTTCGGTACTGGGTATTTGCTGATCGGGTGAGCCATTTTCGCTTTGCTCAAATGAGGTGAGGCGTGAGGGGTAAGGAGGGACAACCCTTGATTTTACGCCTCTCGCCTAACGCCTCTCGCCTCACCGGATCAATCGTACTTCCTCAGATCTTCAATAATCTTGCCGTCATTGGGTAACGAGCCAATGTCGGCGAATTCGATTTCGCTGCGCAGCTTGCAGACATCGCGCACGCTGTCGGCGATGGCTTGCGAGAGTGCGTCGCTGCGGATGCGTACTTCGCAGCGCAGGCGCATGCGGTCGTTGCGCTCGGCGTCATGCTCCACGCTCAGGCGGGCTTTCAGGATGTCGGGATGGCGCTTGACGACCTGGTCGATCTGGGAGGGATGCACGAACATACCCTTGACCTTCGTGGTTTGGTCGGCGCGACCCATCCATCCCTTGATGCGCATGTTGGTGCGTCCGCAGGCGCTCCTTCCCGCCGCAATCGCGGACAGATCGCCGGTGGCGAAACGGATCAGCGGATACTCACTGCAGAGCGTAGTGACGACGACTTCGCCGACTTCTCCCTGCGCAACCGGGTCGCCGGTGCCTGGACGCAGGATTTCCACGATGACGCCTTCGTCGACGACAAGCCCGCCCATCGGTTCGGTTTCGTAGGCGATCAATCCCAGGTCCGCCGAGCCGTATGACTGCCGCACTTCGATCCCACGGTCTTTCAGCAATTCGCGCACCGGGGGCAGCAGGGCTTCGCCCGACACACTGGCTTTTTTCAGGCTGCCAATGTCAATCTTAAATTCATCCGCGTTCTCCAGGAGGATTTTCAGGAATGAAGGCGTGCCGGTATAGCCGTTCGGTTTGAGATCGGCAATGGCGGCAACCTGCATTTCCGTTTGTCCGACCCCTGCGGGGAAGACCGCGCAGCCGACAGCCTGGGCGGCCAGGTCCATCATGAAACCGGCTGGCGTGAAGTGATACGAGAAGGTGTTGTGTACGAGATCGCCGCGCCGGAAACCGGCGGCGAACAACGCGCGCCCGAAGCGCCAGAAATCGCCTTTGGCGCCCTGCGGATCATAGATCGGGCCGGGGGAGGAAAATACTCTGCCGAGATGACCTGTCGCAAGCGCAGTCATGCCGGCGAACGGCGGCGATTCTTTCTGCAAAGCGATCAAGTCGGATTTGCGCGTGACCGGCAGACCGGCCAGCGCCTTGCGATCACGGATCGTGTCCGCATCGATGTCGCTTAGCAGGCGCGCAAAGTAAATCGTATTCGCTTTGGCGTGCCGGATCTGTCCGGGCAGCGCGGCGATCAGCGCGCGCTCGCGCTGTTCCGGATCTCGCGTTTCCAGATCGTCGTAATAGTCCATGGGGAGAAAATGCGTAAGGAGTCAGGGGTCAGGAGTGAAGAAATGCATCGAAGGTGTGCCGCCCTTTACTGCTTTTACCCCTCACCCTTGACTCCTCACCCCTCACCGAATTCAAGCCAGCCATCGCTTGCGGCGGCGGTAATGCTTTGCGTCGCGAAAACTCTTGCGTCCAGCAGTGGAGAGGCCGAGATAGAACTCCTTGACGTCTTCGTTGCTGGCGAGGTCGGCGGCGGGGCCGTTCATGACGATGCGGCCGTTTTCCAGAATGTAGCCGTAGTCGGCATGGCGCAAGGCGACATTGGTATTCTGCTCGGCCAGCAGGAAGCTCACTTTTTCCTTTTCGTTCAGGCCGCGCACGATCTCGAATATCTCGTCGACGATCTGCGGCGCGAGCCCCATGGAAGGTTCGTCGAGCAGGATCATTCTTGGCTTGGCCATCAGTGCCCGGCCCAGGGCTGTCATCTGCTGTTCGCCGCCCGAGGTATAGCCAGCCTGGCTTTTGCGGCGTTCCTTCAGGCGCGGGAAGTACTGGTATACCATTTCCAGGTCGTGACGGATGGCGGCGCGATTGCCGCTGCGCGTGAAGGCGCCCGTCAGCAGATTTTCTTCCACGCTCAGGTGCTGGAAGCAATGCCGGCCCTCCATGACCTGCACGACGCCGCGTTTCACCACTTCCCAGGGCGTGAGTTTGTCGATGCGCTGCCCGCGAAATTCGATGGAGCCCTTGGTCACGTCGCCGCGCTCGGATGAAAGCAGGTTCGACACCGCTTTCAAGGTCGTCGTCTTGCCTGCGCCGTTCGCCCCGAGCAGCGCCACGATCGTGCCGTCCCTGACTTCGAGCGAGACGCCCTTCAACACAAGAATCACGTGGTCGTAGATGACCTCGACGTTGTTGATGGCGAGTAGCGGTGGTGGAATCGCAGACATTTGAGGGTTACGTCAATTTGTCGTGGCAGCCAGTTACAAGGGGCGAGGGATGAGAGTTTGTGCTTCGCGCTTTTTCCTCGACCCTCGCCCCTTGTCCCTGTTTCTCACCCCTTCATGCATCCCGCCGTGATGCCTTTTTCAGTGGCGTATTTGGCGGCGGATTCCTCCACCATCTTGCGTACCATGACTTTGTCGCCGCTCATCCAGTCGGAGGCGGGTTTCCACTTGCCGCCCTCCCATTTCTGGAAGCGCACCAGGCCGCTGCCGCCATGGTCCAGGCAGGACAATTTCAGCGGCGGCACCATGGTGGCGAAGCCGAGCTGGTCGAGTCGCTTCTGGTCGACGTTCAGGTTTTCAATGCCCCAGCGCGTCTGTTCACCGGTCATCGGCTTCTTGCCGAATTTGCCCTGGGCGGTGCGCACGGCTTCAACCGTATACATTGCCGCGGCAAGGCCGCGGTTCCAGAGTACCGTGCCGACCAGTTTGGGATCACCGCCCTTGCCTTTGGCGTAGACGAACTTCTCTACATCCTTCACGACGCCGAAATCCTTGCCGGCAAGGTTCAGGCTGGCGGCGTAATAGCCCTCCGACGCCGGACCGGCGGCTTCGGTGTCGATCTCGGAACCGGCCCACCAGTTGCCGACCATCTTGTCGCGCGGGAAGCCGACTTTCTGCGCAGTGGACAACGCCGTCGCGCTCATCACACCCCAGCCCCACAGGATGACCCAGTCGGGTTTGTACTGGCGGATCTGCAGCCATTGCGATTGCTGCTCGTTGCCCGGATGCGGCACGGGGATCAGTTTCAATTCGAAGCCGAGTTTGGCGGCTTCCGCTTCCAGCACCGGATGGGGCTCCTTGCCATAGGCGGAGTCATGGTAAAGCAGCACGATTTTCTTGCCTTTGAGCTTGTCGCCGCCGCCTTCCCTGTCGCCGATGAACTTGACGATGCCCGTGGCCGCGTCCCAGTAGTTGGAAAGGATCGGGAACACCCACGGAAATACGCGGCCGTCCGTTGCATCCGTGCGTCCGTAGCCCAGGGTGATCAGGGGAATCTTGTCCGCAGGGGCCTTGTCGATCAGGCCGTAGGTGATACCCGTGGACATCGGGTGGATGGCGGTGGGCCCGGTCTCGTTGCGGGTCTTCAGGCGTTCGTAGCACTCGACGCCTTTGGCGTTGTTGTACTCGGTTTCGCATTCCTCCCAGGAAATCTTGACGCCATTGATGCCGCCCTCCCGCTCGTTGACCAGCGCCAGGTAGTCCAGGAAACCGGTGAAGAAGGCGGCGCCGTTGGCGCCATAAGGGCCGACGCGATATCCCAGCACTCCCATGAATTGGGTGCCGGCCTGCTGCGCTGCGACAGGCAGAACAATCGCGACGCCACCGGCAAGGGCGAGTAGCGCGATTACTGTTTTTTTCCAAGCTCTCATCGTGTCCTCCGCAATCGTTGTTATCGTTCCTAGTACGGGAAGGGCCAAAGCCGCAATTTTTCTTTTGTAATTTGCCACAAACGCGCCAGTCCGTGCGGCTCCACGATCAGGAAGAAAATGATCAGGGCACCGAACACCAGCAACTGCATCATGGATGTAACGCCCGGCTCGAGGTTCAGGTTGAACGCGTGGCTGCCTGCCGTCAACAGCACGTCGAGCAGGATCGGCATCAGCGTGATGAAGGCCGCGCCCAGGAAGGATCCGAGGATGCTGCCGACCCCGCCGACGATGACCATGAACAGGATGCGGAAGGACAAATCGAGGTTGAATCCGTCCGGCTCGACACTGCCCAGGTAGGCGAATGCATATAGCGCGCCGGCGACGCCGCAATAAAACGAGCTCACGGCAAAGGCGATCAACTTGGTGCGCAGGATGCGGATGCCGATGACTTCAGCGGCGACATCCATGTCGCGCACCGCCATCCAGGCGCGGCCGATGCGGCTGCGCACGAGATTTTTTGCCAGCAACGCCATTAGCGCCACAATGCAGAGCACCAGCAGGTATTTCTCCCGCGGTGTGTCGAGGGCCTGGCCGAAGATCACGATCGGCTGCGCGGTGATCACGCCCGAGGCGGAGTAGTTGGAGAACCAGCCCACCTTGGTCACCAGCCAGGGAATGAAAAACTGCGCCGCCAGGGTGGCGACGGCGAGGTAGAAACCCTTGATGCGCAGGCTGGGCAGACCGAACAGGATGCCAACCAGCGCAGCCGTGCCGCCGCCGAGCACGAAGCTCAGCAGGATCGGCATGCCGGGAATGCGCAGCTGGAAGTTATAAGCCGCAACCGCGCCCACCGCCATGAACGCCGCCGTGCCGAGCGAAAGTTGTCCGGCGTAACCGGTGAGAATGTTCAATCCGAGCGAAGCCAGCGAAAACACCAGAAACGGGATCAGCAGCGCGGTCAGCCAGTAGTTGCTCGAGAACAGCGGAATGCCGACGAAGGCGATCGCCACGATGGCCAGCATCGCGTAACGATCCTGGCGGATCGGGAACAACGCCTGGTCCGCGGCGTAGGTGGTTTTGAATTGTCCCGCTTCTCGGTAGAACATCAGTGACTGGTGATTGGTGAACGGTAATTGGTAAAAGGCAACGTCTTCAGACCCTGTCTATGCGCTTCTCCCCGAATAAACCTTCGGGGCGGATCAGCAGGAACAGCAGTGCCATGACGTAGGCGAACCAGAGTTCAATGCCTCCGAGAGTGAGTGAAATATTGAATAGCATTCGTACCAGCCACTCCAGGAAGGGAACACCGTAGATTTCGGCCAGTTTTTCCGACGCGCCGATGATCAGGCCGCCGACGATGGCGCCGGTCACCGATTCGAAGCCGCCGATGATCAACACGGGCAACGCCTTGAGGGCAACGAATGTCAGTGCAAACTGCACGCCGTTGCGCGCGCCCCACATCAGGCCGGCGATCAGCGCGACAAAACCGGCCACGGACCAAACGATGGCCCAGATCTGCTTGAGCGGAATTCCCACGGCGAGTGCCGCCTGGTGATCGTCCGCCACCGCGCGCAGGGCACGGCCGACGCGGGTAACCTGGAAGAACACTGCCAGCACGGTGACGAGCACGCCCGCCACGACGGCCGCAATCAGGTCGAAGCCGCTGAGCGCCATGTCGAAGCGCTCCAGCAGGAACGGGATCGGTTCGTCCTTGATGCCGAGATCCAGTCTGCGCACGTTGGTGCCCCAGATTAACTGGGCTAGTCCCTCGATGAAAAACGCCAGGCCGATGGTGGCCATGAACAGCGTGATCTGCGGCTGGTTGACGAGCGGGCGCAGCACGATGCGTTCCGTCAGGATGCCCAGCACGACCATCGCCGCCAAGGCGAGCACGAATGCGCCCCAGAACGGCAGGCCGAATTTTTCCTGCAGGCCGACGAAGGTCAGCGCCGCAAAGAACACCATCGCCCCCTGCGCGAAATTGAACACACCGGACGCCTTGTAGATCAGCACGAATCCAAGCGCCACCAGCGAGTACATCACCCCCGCCAGCAACCCGCCGATCAGCACTTCGAAGAAGAAGCTCATGGCAAATGCGTGAGGGGTGAGGGATGAGGGGTGAGGAGCAAGTCAATAGCCCGGTTCACGGTTTTACCCTTCACTTCTCTCTCCTCACCCCTCACGCCGTTCATCAGTGCGAAACACCAAGGTAAGCATCGATGACAACCTTGTTGCTGCGGATCTCGTCGGGCGTGCCATCGCCGATCTTGCGGCCGTAGTCGAGCACGACGATGCGGTCGCAGATGTCCATCACTACACCCATGTCGTGTTCGATCAGCACGATGGTGGTGCCGAATTCATCGTTGACGTCAAGGATGAAACGGCACATGTCCTGTTTCTCTTCGACGTTCATGCCTGCCATGGGTTCGTCGAGCAGCAGCAAGGTTGGTTCGGCTGCAAGCGCGCGCGCGAGTTCGACGCGTTTTTGCAATCCGTAAGGCAAACGGCCCACGGGCGTCTTGCGGATATGTTCGATCTGCAGGAAGTCGATGATTTCCTCGACCTTCTCCCGATGCGCGATTTCCTCGCGCCGGTTGCGACCGATGTAGATCGCCTGTTCGAGAAGATTGCAACGCATCTTCAGGTTGCGTCCGGTCATGATGTTGTCCAGCACCGTCATGCCCTTGAACAGCGCAATGTTCTGGAAAGTACGCGCGATGCCCTGCGCCGCGGCGCGGTGCGGGTCCATGCGGCGGCGCATTTCGCCGCGGAAACTCACATCGCCCTGCTGCGGATGGTAGACGCCGTTGATGACGTTGAGCATCGAGCTCTTGCCCGCGCCATTTGGCCCGATGATGGCGCGGATCTCGCCTTCGCGCACGTCGAAGCTGACGTCGGATAATGCGCGTACGCCGCCGAACGACAACGCGATATTATCGACCGACAGCATGACATGGCCGGCTGGCGGGCTCATGTCGCTCTGCGTCCGGCGGCGAATGCTGCCACGTCGCGAATCCGGATGTCGGCTTCGATGATGCCGCGCCGGCCGTCCTCGAATTTGACCTCGGTGGCGATATGCTGGCTGCCTTTTCCGCCATACAGTGCATCGATCAGCGGCGCATATTTTTGCGCGACGAAATTCCGGCGTACCTTGCGCGTGCGGGTCAGCTCGTCATCGTCGGCATCGAGCTCCTTGTGCAGCACCAAAAAGCGCTTTACCTGCAAACCGGTAAGCTGCGCGTCGGCCGCGACGTCACTGTTGACCTGTTCGACGCATTGCGCGAGCAGGTCGTAGACCTCGGGGCGCGAGGTGAGATCCAGGTAGCCGCTGTAGGGCATGTGGCGCTTTTCCGCCCAGTTGCCCACGGCCTGCAGATCGATGTTCAGGAACGCGCAAACCTGGTCGCGGCGGTCGCCGAAGCAGACGGCTTCCTTGATGAACGGGAAAAACTTGAGCTTGTTCTCGATGAATTGCGGCGCGAAGAGCGAGCCGTCGGCGAGCCTGCCAACGTCGCTGACCCGGTCAATGATTCTCAGGTCGCCGTCCGCGTCCAGGAAACCGGCATCACCCGTCAGGAAATAGCCATCCGCGGAAAACGCCTCCGCCGAGGCGTCCGGCCGCTTGTAGTATTCCTTGAACATGCTGGGAGTCTTGACCTGCACCTCACCGCTTTCGGCAATCCGTATGTTCACGCCCGGCAGGGGCACGCCTACCGTGTCGATCTTGGCGCGGCCGTTGGGCTGCTTGCAGACGTACGCGCCGGTCTCAGTCTGTCCGTAGAGCTGTTTCAAATTGATGCCGATCGATCGGTAGAAGCGATGCAGGTCAGGTCCGATCGGCGCGCCGCCGGTATAGGCGACGCGAATGCGGCTCATGCCGAGGATGTTGCGCAACGGTGCATAGATAACCAGTCTTCCCAGCGCGTACAGCAGCCGGTCTGCGAGCGGCACGCGCTTGCCGTCCATGATCTGCGTCCCACAGCGACGCGCGACACCCATGAAATAGTGGAACAGGCCGCGCTT
>JANXVW010000322.1 GCA_025351455.1 Betaproteobacteria bacterium
GACGGGTCGCTTTTTCTGACCTCTCCCTCCGGGATACCCTGGCGAAGCCCGGAGTACCCTGTCAGAGGTCGGCGCGCAAGCGACGGGTGAGAGAAGGTACTGTCGTTCGAATCGAACTGTCCCTCATCCCCGGCCCTTCTAACGGGGTATTCCGGGCTTCGCCAGGGTATCCCGGGGGGGAGAAGGGAGTCTCGGCAGTCGGCCGTGAGGCCGACCCTCACCGGCTTGAGCCGTCATTTGAAGCCCTCGCCTTTAGGCGAGGGTAGTTCACCAAACCCTTGGTACGAACGCATGCTCTCTCCTCAACCTCCTTGCGTCCGACTGTCGTTGATGCAACTAAAAAGGATAGCTTGCGCTCCATGAACTCGGTTAGCGCAATCCCGATTTCTGGAGAGAATGATTTTTTGTTCGTGGCCGACTCAACGTCGGGGCGATCTCCAAACACCTTTGCGCCGAGCAAACGACCGTAGGAATGGTTCTTTGTTGGGAAGAGATCCTTTGCTCGACCGCTTAAGTCTCCTGATTCGCCAACCCACACCAAAGCTTGCCTCGGTAAATGGCATAGACGCCAGGTTTTTCTGGCCATATTGAGCGGTTCGTTAAAGTGAGCGGGGCCGTCTTCGAAGGATTCAACAATACAGCAACGATCGACTCAATATAGCGATCGACTGTTTCGAGTGCCGAAAAGTACAGCAGGGCCAAGAACGCTATCAGAGGTGTGACGAAAGCGCCGAGAATCCTCCACGCTAATGCGTTCTCAAGAACCGCTCCAGCAGTTTTGAGTATCGGGGCTGCGCTGTGAAAGCCGGCGATGCCGACTATCTCGCCCTTCTTCGTGCCCTCTTCGTGTCCTCAAGGGAGCGCTAGCGAACACTTGTGCCCGCAGGGCGCGTGACCTCAAGGGAACACTCATATGCACCCGTAGGGGTGTGTGCCGCTTGCGGCGCGTGGTGAGAAGTAAGCCCTAGGCCTTCGGTGTCGGGTGGATGTTGTCCACCCAATGTACCTGTTCCGGCTTTTCGGCCATCGGAATATCCAGATTCACCACCACCGGTTCTTGTCCCGAGCGCACCAAAACGCAGGACAGCGGCTCGGTTTCCGACGCATTGATTTCCTGATGGGGCACGAACGGCGGCACATGGATGAAATCGCCGGGCCCGGCTTCGGCCACGAATTCCAGGCTCTCTCCCCAGCGCATGCGCGCGTGACCGCTGACCACATAGATGACGCTCTCGACCGGACCGTGATGATGCGCACCGGTCTTCGCCTTGGCGTGAATGACCACCGTGCCGGCCCATAGTTTTTCGGCGCCGCAGCGCGCGTGCGTAATGGCGGCGGCCCTATTCATTCCGGGCGTCTGCGCGGTGTTGGCGTCGAGTTCGCCGGCCCTGACGACACGCACGCCGTGGAATTTCCATTTCGATTCGCCCATCGATGTCCCCGTCACCGGAACTGCAGCATGGCGAGCAGCAGCACGGTTGGAATAATGGTGTTCACCAGCGCCAGCACGAACAGCCGCCGTCGGCCTTGCTGGTTCGCGGCGACGTGGATGAATGCGGTAACGCCCGACACGGCGACCACCATGCCGCCGACCGCATACAGCACGGAGAAAATCTGGAACTCGCCTTGGCGCTGGAAATACGGCACGAGGTTGAGTTGCCAGACCAGATAGGTGATCAGCGCAATATTGGCCAGCAACGGAAGGTAGTAAAGCAGAAAATGTTTCAGACTGGCGTTCAACGGTGATTCCCTCGCTTGGTGCGATTGCTATTTCTTCAGCGCCATTTGCAGGACGCGGGCCACATGCAGTGCCGTGCGGCCGCTGCCGTCGTGGATCTGGTGGCGGCAACTGGTGCCGTCCGCAACGAGCACGGTATCCTGGCCCGCCTTCCTGATGGCAGGCAACAGCGCCAGTTCGGCCATCTTCATGCTGACGTCGAAGTGCTCGGCCTCGTAACCGAAACTGCCGGCCATGCCGCAGCAACCCGATTCCACGGTTTCCACTTTCAGTCCGGGCACCAGGCCCAGGACCTTGCGCACGGCCGGCATCGCGTCGAAGGCCTTCTGATGGCAATGTCCGTGCAGCAGCGCCGAATGCGATGAAAGCGGCGCGAGTTCGAGCCGCAACTCGCCGGCATCCGCGCGCGCTGCGATGAATTCCTCGAACAGCAGCGCGCGGCCAGCCAGTTGCACCGCCTCGTTGCCCAGGCCCATTGCGAGATACTCGTCGCGCAGGGTCAGCAGGCAGGAGGGCTCCAGTCCGACGACATCGATGCCGCGCTCCACATAAGGCTTCAACGCCTGCAGCATGCGTCGCGCCTCGACCTTGGCTTCGTCCACCAAGCCCGCGGCGAGAAACGTCCTGCCGCAGCACAACGGCCGGCCGTTGTCCGCCGGTGCGGCAATTTCAACGTCGTAACCCGCCGCCGCAAGCACTTTTTGCGCGGCACGGGCATTGTCCGGTTCGAACCAACGGGAAAAAGTATCGACAAGCAGGACGACCTTGCGACCCGGCATGCCCGATTCCGGCGGCGCACTTGCAGCGGCGAAAGGCAGCGACGACCAACGCGGCAAACTTCGCTGCGCGCTCAGGCCGAACAGTTTTTCGGTGATCCAGGCCGCGCCCGGAATCGCATCCCGCAGGTTCAGCAACGGTGCGATTTTCGCCGCGACGGGCGCATAACGCGGCAGATAGGCAATCAGTTTCTGCCGCAAAGTCAATCCGTGGCGTTTGCCGTATTGATTCTGGAATTCGATTTTCATGCGCGCCATGTCGACACCGGTCGGACATTCACGCCGGCAGCCTTTGCAGCCGACGCACAATTCCATGGTGTCGCGCATTGCATCCGACACCAGCGCGTCCGGGCCGAGCTGGCCGGAAAGTGCGAGCCTGAGCGTATTGGCGCGACCGCGCGTCAGATGCCGTTCGTCGCCGGTCGCGCGGAACGAGGGGCACATGGTGCCGGCGTCGAACTTGCGGCAATGGCCGTTGTTGTTGCACATTTCGACAGCAGGCGCGAAGCCACCCCAAGCTGACCAGTCCAACGCCGTTTCCAGGGGTGGCGCCCGGTATCCGGGTTTGAAGCGGAACAGGCTGCGATCATCCATGCGCGACGGGTTGACGATCTTGCCCGGGTTCATCAGGCCCTTCGGGTCGAGCAATGCCTTGATCTCGCCGAGCGCGTTGGTCAGCTTGCGGCCCAGGATCGGTTCGATCCACTCCGAACGCACCAGGCCATCGCCATGTTCTCCGGAAAACGCGCCCTTGTATTGCTTGACCATCGCGCAGGCTTCTTCGGCGATGGCGCGCATTTTCTCGGCGCCGTCGCGACGCATGTCGAGTATCGGGCGCACATGCAGCGTGCCCACGGACGCATGGGCGTACCAGGTGCCCCTGGTGCCGTGTTTTTCGAACACCCGGGTGAGGCGGCCGGTATATTCCGCGAGGTGTTCCAGCGGCACGGCACAGTCCTCGATGAAAGACACCGGCTTGCCGTCGCCTTTCATCGACATCATGATGTTCAGCCCCGCCTTGCGCACTTCCCAGATTTCCTTCTGCAGCGTGGCGTCGGTGACTTCGACGACGCTGCCCGGCAGCCCGAGGTCGGCCATGAGCTCGACGAGCCGCCTGAGTTTCGCGAGCGGCGCGGCGCGTTCCTCGCCCGCAAACTCCACCAGCAGGATCGCATCGGGTTCGCCGTTGAGGAATTTCTCCACGATCGGCCGGAACGCGGCGTTGTCGCGCGCCAGTTCGATCATGGTCCGGTCGACCAATTCGACGGCGTCGGGATCGAGGCCGACAATGTGGCGCGTCATATCCATCGACTGATGGAAGGTCGGGAAATGCACGACGCCGAGGACCTTGTGCGGCGGAATCGGAGCCAGTTTGAGGACTATGCGCCGGGAGAACGCGAGCGTGCCTTCCGAGCCGACCAGGAGGTGCGCGAGATTATGCGGGTGCGGCTGCGCCTCATTGCCGGGTTGAATCATATCCAGGTTGTAGCCCTGCACGCGGCGCAATACCTTCGGCCAGCGTGCCTCGATTTCCGCCGCTTCGCGACGCACGACCGCGTGCACGCGCTCAACCAGCGCGCGATAGGCGGCCGGGCCTTGCGCGACGGCGTCGCTCGGGCCGAAGAAAAATTCCTCCCCGCCCGACAGCCAGGCATCCACGCCGGTGACGTTGTGCACCATATTGCCGTAGCGGATCGAGCGCGCACCGCAGGAGTTGTTCCCGGTCATGCCGCCGATGGTGGCCTGCGCCGACGTGGACACATCTACCGGGAACCAGAGCTGGTGCGGCCGCAGGAACGCGTTGAGATGATCGAGGACCACGCCGGGTTGCACGACAGCTTCACGGCGTTGCGCGTTGAACTCGACAATCTGGTTGAGAAACTTCGAGCAGTCGATGACCAGCGCCGCTCCCACCGTCTGGCCGCACTGCGAAGTCCCCGCGCCGCGCGGCAGGATCGGCACACCTTCTTCCGCCGCGATCTGCAACGCAATGCGCGCGGCTTCTTCGTTGCGCGGAATGACCACGCCAACCGGCTCGATCTGGTAGATCGACGCATCGGTGGAATAACGGCCCCGCGAAAACGCATCGAACAAAACTTCTCCTGCCACTTCACGGCGCAAGCGAAGTGCGAGCGCACTGCGAGAAAGGGCGGGGACTTCGATGCGGGCGGGTGCGTTCAATCCTGTGTCCTGTGGTGGCGGCCAATGCATGATAGCGCACCATCGTCCGGCGGGCTCCGCCGCCCTTGTGACGGGGCCCGAATTTCAGTAGTCTGGACCGCTGACTTATCGGGAAATCTCACATGACCCATCGCAGCGGCCGGCATTTCCTGCAAATACCCGGTCCCACCAACGTGCCCGATCGCGTTCTGCGCGCGATCGACTCTCCGACGATGGATCATCGGGGACCGGATTTTGCCCTGCTGGGCAAGGAAGTCCTGGAGGGCATGAAAGCCATCTTCAAGACGCGCGGCAACGTGGTGATTTATCCCGCTTCTGGAACCGGAGCATGGGAAGCGGCCCTGGTGAATACGCTGTCACCCGGTGACCGCGTACTGATGGCCGAGACCGGGCAGTTCGCGGCTCTCTGGCAAAAGCTCGCCACGCGTCTTGGGCTGGTCGTCGACTTCATTCCAGGCGACTGGCGTCACGGCGTCGATGCGGCACAAGTGGAACAGGCGCTCGTGGCGGACAAGGCACATTCCATCAAGGCCGTGTGCGTCGTGCACAACGAAACCTCGACAGGCGTCACCAGCCGGATTGCGCTGGTGCGCAATGCCATGGACCGCGCAGCGCATCCGGCGCTGCTGATGGTCGATAGCATCTCGTCGCTGGGTTCGATCGACTATCGCCACGATGAATGGGGCGTGGACGTCACGGTGGCGGGTTCCCAGAAGGGACTGATGCTGCCCCCGGGCCTGTCTTTCAATGCCATAGGTGACAAAGCCCTCGCCGCTTCGAAAACGGCGAAACTGCCGCGCGCGTACTGGAGCTGGGACGAAATGCTCGGGCCGAATCAGTCGGGCTACTTTCCCTATACGCCAGCAACTAACCTGCTGTACGGTCTGCGCGAAGCGCTGCGCATGCTGGCGGAAGAGGGTCTCGACAACGTTTTCGCACGCCATGCCCGCCACGGCGAAGCCACGCGGCGCGCGGTGCGCGCATGGGGACTGGAAATTCTTTGCATAAACCCGGAGGAGTACAGCAACGCGCTTACCGCGGTGATGCTGCCGGAGGGACATGACGCGGACAAGGTCAGGGATATCATCCTTGATCGTTTCGATATGTCGCTCGGTACCGGGCTGGGCAAAATGAAGGGCCGCATTTTCCGCATCGGCCACCTTGGCGACTTCAACGATCTCACGCTTGCCGGCACACTGTGCGGCGTGGAAATGGGATTGCAACTTGCCGGCGTGCCGATCAAAGCCGCCGGCGTGCAGGCTGCACTCGAATATCTTGCCAATCCGGGCGTGCAGGCCGCAGGCACGCCCGTACGTGTGCGCATTGCCTAGCCCCCTATCTGATTTCCGGACGGTAAGGGTCATGCTGTTGAAAATGCCGCACCGGCAGTTCCTGTTCCTGCTGACGATCGTGCTCGGCATCGAGTTCGCGGTGCTTGCCATCGCGCCGACCGATCGCAAGGACTGGCTACTGGAAAACGTGCTCGTCGTCCTGTTCGTCGTCGCACTGTATGGCAGCTATCGCAAGCTGATGCTGTCGCGCATTTCCTACCTGCTGATATTCCTGTTCCTGTCGCTGCACCTGGTCGGCGCGCATTACACCTATGCGCAAGTGCCGTACGACCGCTGGTTCGAGTCCCTGGCCGGGCGCACATTCAACAGCCTGGTCGGCTGGGAGCGCAACAACTTCGACCGGGTCGTGCACTTTTGCTACGGCTTGCTGCTGGCTTATCCGATACGCGAAGTGTTCCAGCGCGTCGTGAAACTGCGCGGTTTCTGGGGTTATTTCTTTCCGCTGGACATCACCATGTCCACCTCCATGCTGTACGAGCTGATCGAGTGGGGCGCGGCGGCGGCGTTCGGCGGCGATCTCGGACAGGCCTACCTCGGCACGCAGGGCGACGTATGGGATGCGCACAAGGACATGGCATTCGCCAGCCTGGGCGCGCTGATCGCGATGCTGATAACGGCGGGAATCAACATCCGGTTGCAACGCGATTTCGCCGATGAATGGAACGAGAGCCTGCGCGTGAAAGACAGCCGGCCGCTCGGCGAAGACGAGATGCGCCGCCTGCTCAAGCGCAACGAAACGGCCTGAAGCTCAGCGCCGCGCGGTAACCGGCGGCGCAACCGGATCGGGCGTGGCGGCGCGACTCAGCCGGTCCTGTACTGCGGCCCATTCCGGCAATTCGGGCAAGGCTTCGACGACAATCAACCTGCATCCGGATACATCCAGCCAGCGCAAGGTTGCGTAGAGCAGTCGCGCATAGTCGTCCGGCGATTCGGGCGCCCCCTGCCACAGCGTGGCCTTCGAATCGCGCGGTCGGCCGCGACGCGACAGCACTGCGATCGGCGTACCCGGGCGAGCGCGCAGGTAATTCTCGATTTCGTCGGCATTCACGATCTTGAGCGGCAGGGTCGGCGCATAGTGGGAATCCAAGGAACCCGATACACGCGGACGCCCGGCAACCGGGTCACCGAGCGGGGTCGCCAGGGCATCCGCGATCTGCAGTGCGCTGATGCGTCCGGGGCGCAGGATCGCCGGCGTTTCGCGCGTCAGATCGACGATGGTCGACTCGATGCCTACCTCGCTGGCACCGCCATCCAGGACCAGGTCGACTGCGGTGCCGATTTCATCCCGCACATGGTGCGCCGTCGTCGGCGACAGGCGGCCGAAACGGTTCGCCGATGGCGCGGCGATACCGCCGCCGAATGCCTTGAGCAGCCGTTGCGCGACCGGATGCGAAGGCACGCGCAGGCCCACTGTATCCTGCCCGCCGGTGATGAGATCGCTGACCTTCGGCGCGCGCTTGAATACCATGGTGAGCGGGCCGGGCCAGAATTTTTCCGCCAGCACCCAGGCCGCACGCGGAACTTCCGCCGCCCAGTGTTTCAGTTCACTCGTGTCGGCGATGTGCACGATCACGGGATGGTCTGCCGGACGCCCTTTTGCCGCAAAGATTTTCCTGACTGCTGCCGGATTGGAAGCGTCGCCGCCCAGCCCGTAGACCGTCTCGGTAGGAAACGCTACGAGGCCACCGTC
>JANXVW010000013.1 GCA_025351455.1 Betaproteobacteria bacterium
CGGTCTTGCTCCTTTTCATCCGGCTCGCGCCGTCGATTAGAGCAGAAACTTCACTTATACGGCTGTCCGATTTCTTGGGACCACCTCTGATATCCGGCTCCTCCACTGCGGATGCGGCCAGTCAGGGCAAGATATTCATCGATGCGCAGGTCAAGGAAGGTTATGGCCTGTCGTTCTCAATTGCGATCACAGCGGTATCGGCAGTGCTCGCTGTCATCATTCCACCCTCGATCCTGATGGTGGTCTGGGGCGGGGTCATCTCCACGTCGATCGGTGCGCTCTATCTCGCCGGCATCCTCCCCGGGCTGCTGATTGCCGGCGCGCAGATGGCCACGGTGCATGCCTACGCCAAGATCTACAACTATCCGGTCTATCCCCGCGCCACGCTGAAGGAGTTCATGGTCGCCGGGCTGCAGTCGTTGCCGGCGTTGTTCACGCCGATCATCATCGTCGGCGGCATCCTGCTCGGCTGGTTCACGCCGACCGAGTCGGCGGCGGTGGCCGTGATCTATGCCGCGATCCTGTCCATCTTCGTCTACCGCGAGATGGACCGTAAGAAACTGGTCCAGGCGCTCGCCGAAACCGGACGGCTGTCGGCCGTGGCGCTGTTCTGCGTAGGCACGGCATCCGTGTTCGGCTGGTTGCTTGCCTACTATCAGCTCCCCCGAGTATTGCTGGAAAACGTGACCTCGTGGGGCCTGGGGATCACGGGTGTGGGTTTTTTCATCGCCTTCGCGTTCCTTGTCGTCGGTTGCTTTCTCGATGCGATTCCCGCGATCATCATTCTCGGCACCACGCTGCAGCCACTTGCCGAATCGGTGCACATGCATCCGGTGCAGTTCGCCATCATTGGCATCATCTCGCTGGCCTTTGGCCTGGTGACCCCACCATACGGACTCTGCCTGATGATTTCGTGCGCGGTGGCCAAGGTCCCGCTCAGGTTCGCGCTGAAGGACACCATGATCATGCTCTTACCGATGCTGCTGGTGCTTGCCGCGTGCATCCTGTGGCCGGAAATCCCGCTGATCCTGCCGCGGTTGATCTCGCCCGAGTACTTGAAGTGATGCGCAAATGCTGAATTGGAGGAACACGCCTGCATGATCTCAATCCGAAAACCGGATGCGTGCATGGGTGCCGAAGTCGAGGGGGTCGACCTTTCCAGGCCGATGTCCGACGCGACATTCAACGACATACGCGATGCGCTGCATCGCCATCATGTCATCGCCCTGCGCGGACAGAATCTCCAACCGCAGGCCTTCCTCGAATTTGCCAGGCGCCTGGGTCCGCCGGAGCCGCACGTCCTCGACCAATATCACCATGCCACGCACCCCGACATCCTGGTGCTTTCCAACGTGGTGCGCGACGGCAAGCCGACCGGGCTGGCCGACGGCGGCACGTATTGGCACAGCGATTACTCGTATCTGGAAATCCCGGCGCGGGCCACGCTGCTGTATTCGATCGAAGTGCCCAAGGTCGGCGGCGATACGCTGTTCGCCGACCAGGAGCAGGCTTATGAGGATCTACCCGACGCAATGAAGAAGCGAATCGACGGGCGGGTCACGCTGAACGTGTACGGCAACCGCGACGACCTCGACCTGAAGTCGCGCACTTGCGCTCCGCCGCCGACGCAGCAACAGAAAGACAAGCGGGGCGCGCACTTGATCCGCCATCCTTTGGTGCGGCGGCATCCTTACTCCGGCCGCAAGGCGTTGTACTCCGTATCCGGGACTTCTTTCGCCATCGAAGGCATGCCGGATGATGAAGGCCTAGCCTTGCTGCGCGAATTGGCGGCGCACTCGACCCAACCCAGGTACCAATACCGCATGCAATACGGCGTAGGCGATGTCGTCATCTGGGACAATGCCTCGGTGCTGCATTCGGCAACGCTGACTGACCCGGCCGATCCGCGCACGCTGTTCCGGATTACCGTCAAGGAAACGCAAAGGCCGGTGGGCTGAGCGGCGATGCGATCATTCATTCGTGCGCTGCGGGCATTGCTCGTGCTCGCTTCGGGCCTCCTCGCAGCCGGCACACAGGCGTCGGACTATCCCGCGCCATCGCAGGGCGATTTCATCGTCCGCGATTTCCGGTTTGCCAGCGCAGAGGTCCTGCCCGAGCTCAGGCTGCACTACCTGACGATCGGCACGCCCGTGCGGAATCCGGAAGGGCGCACAACGAACGCGGTCTTGCTGCTGCACGGCACGAACGGCAGCGGCGCGGGTTTCCTGACCGAAGGGTTTGCGGGCGAACTGTTCGGCGATGGACAGCCGCTGGATGCGCGCCGCTGGTTTATCATCATTCCCGATAGCGTCGGGCACGGCAAATCGAGCAAGCCGAGCGACGGCCTGCGCGCGAAATTTCCGCACTATGGCTATGCCGATATGGTCGAAGCGCAGCGCCGCCTCCTTGTCGAAGGGCTGGGCGTGAACCACCTGCGCCTGATCGTCGGCACTTCGATGGGCGGCATGCATGCGTGGATGTGGGCGGGCCGCTATCCCGATTTCATGGACGCGGTATTTCCTGTGGCTTGCCTGCCGGCACAGATTTCCGGTCGCAACCGCATGGAACGCAGGCTGATCGTCGACGCCATCCGCAACGATCCGGAGTGGAAGGGCGGCGACTACGACAAGCAGCCGCAGGGCCTCGTGACTGCGCTGAGGATGGTGACGATCAGCGCAGGTAGCACGAAGCGCTTTTACCAGGAAGCCCCAACGCAGGAAGCCACGGACAGGCTGCTCGATCGCATGGTGCAACAGCGCATGAAAACTGCGGACGCGAATGACGTGCTCTATGCCTGGGATGCGTCGCGCGACTACGATCCGGGCCCCGACCTCGTACGCATCACTGCGCCTGTGACGGCAGTAAATTTCGAGGACGACGAGCGCAATCCGCCGGAACTCGGCATCCTGGAGAAGGAGATGACGCGGGTGCGGGATGGAAAATTCGTCCTGATTCCCGCGGGTGAGCGCACCCGCGGCCATGCCAGCCTCGCCGACGCCGCGTTGTGGAAGGAGTATGTCGTCGAATTGCTTGTTCGCGCCGGACACTAACCCTTACACCTTTACACCTCATACATCTTAAGTCTCAACGCAAAGGCGCAAAGGTCGCAAAGGAAAGCAAAAGGGGCAAACGAAAGCTTCAATGTGGGGCGTATGCGAAACAGCGTTCCGGGCCGCCAATCATCGCAGGTAAGAAAATATCTCTTCAAACCTGTATGGCCTGCCAATATTCGTTCTTCGTCCTCCTTTGCGACCTTTGCGTCAACGATTCTAACGCCGAGCTTCGGTCGGCGAAGCTTTAAAGCGGCTTGCTGGGGTCGATGAGCGTGCGCCACATGTGCGCGGTTGCGCTGGCGTCATTGCCGAGCCCTTCCCTGGGCTGGCGGAAGTGGCGGCCGATGATGTCGGTGAACGGTTCCATCGACCATGGTTCGTTTTTGTCGAAGCTATAGTCGTCGAACAGCGTGATGTTGCGGGCGTGCATGTACCACGGGTGATTACGCGCAAATTCATGTGCCGCGGAAATGTATTCGGGCGGTCTGTAGTTTTCGCCGAACATCTTCACGTACATCTGCGGGTACTCGTAGCCGACCGATTCGTCCGGAAAGTAGCGCAACGCCTGGTGGTAGCGGATGGCCCAGGATACTTTCTCGGAAACATAGGGTTCGACTAATTGTGCGCCCCACCAGCCGTGATCGGGACGGACGACGGCAAGGCCGACATCGTGCAGCAGGCAGGCCAGCACAGTTTCTTCGTCCATCCCGGCTTTCAGAGCATTCAACGCGGACTGAATGCAGTGGGGCGCCGCGGCAATCGGCAGGCCGAACTTCGGTGTGTTCAACCGCAGATTAAAAATATCGAACAGCGTCGGCTTGGCCGGCATCGCGGCTGAGGGTTCTGGCGGCCGCGTCTGTTTGAAAGCAGTTCCGATTTGCTCCAGGGTTTCCTGTCTCTCGTCTTTCATGATGATCCTCGTTTCTTTCTGACCGCCTTGCACGCCAATGCATTGCGTTCAGAAGCACGCGCGCACGACCCCGCCGTCCACACGCAGCGCGGCGCCGTTGGTGGCCGACGAGAGCGGGCTGCAGACATAGGCCACCATGCTGGCGACTTCCTCCACCGTGGCATAGCGCTTCAACAGCGAGCTGGGGCGGACCTTCTCGAAGAATTCTTTTTCGAATTCCGGAAACGGCTTGCCTGCCGAGCGCTTCGCGATGCCGGCCTTGTTGCCGTCGGAGAGCGTCGGGCCGGGCAGTACCGCATTGACTGTGACGTTGGTCCCCACGCAGGTTTCCGCCAGGCCGCGCGAGATCGCGAGTTGCGCAGTCTTGGTCATGCCGTAGTGGATCATGTTGTCCGGGATCTGGATGCCGCTCTCGCTGCTGATGAACACCACGCGGCCCCAGTTGCGCTGTTTCATGCCCGCGAGATAGGCGCGCGACAACCGCACGCCGCTCATGACATTGATGTCGAAAAAACGCTGCCATTCGGCATCGTCGATTTCCTCGAATACTTTGCGCTCGAAGATGCCGAGGTTGTTGACCAGAATGTCCACCGCAGGAAAGCGCCTCACCAGCTCGGCGGTCGGGCCGGCGGCGGAAAGGTCGCCGGCAAACCCGTCGAGCTTCGCTTTCGGCGTGGCGGCACGGATGCGGTCCAATGCTTCCTTGACGGCGGCTTCGGTGCGGCCGTTGACGATGACCCGGGCGCCCTCCGCAGCCAGCAGCGCGGCGGTGGCGAAGCCGATACCCCTGGTCGAGCCCGAGATCAGGGCCGACTTATCCTGCAGTTTGAGATCCACAGTGTGCTTTCTCCCGGATTATTTTTTTGCGGTACCGGTCGAGTCAAGCGGGCAGCAGGCCGGCGAGAAACCCGGATATCGGGGCATGAAGACGTGAACGGCTTATAGACGGACTTTTGCCGCGGTTACCGGCCGGGCGGCTGATTTCGGCGTCACGCCATCTGTGCCAGCCGCTGAGTGGGGGGTCGCGGACTTCAATCCGGATCAGTTGACTCATCGGACCAGCGGCGCATGGGGCCTTCGTAATCGCCTTCCGACATTCCTGCCTCCGCATCGTCTTCCTCGCCGTCGAACTTTTCCATCGCCTTGAGCAGCGACTGCAGGCGCTTTTCCGCAACTGTCTCCCCGTTCGGTTTGGCGGATATCTCTTCGACGACCGATGCGGCGGCGCTGTAGTCCTTCTTCGTTTTGATGGGGCGCGCCGCCCCGTTCGGTTTACTGGCGCTGCCTCGTGTCATATTTGCCCCTTTCGGCAAAGACGCCCCGTCCACGAGGCTGTCAGACGATTCCTGCCCGGCTGCGGACGCCGAGCCTGTGACTCCGACCTCATCCCGCGTTCCGTCCGCAAGCTATGTCGCTATCGTACACGCTCTGCACGGTGACGATTGCGCAGCAGTTCGCATTAGTTTACCGCAGGAAATAAATCCGGTTTACGGCGTTGGCGATCGGAACCAGCCGACGTTCATTTCCTCCCCACCTCTGCTCTCCCCATCGCACAATTTTGCTTTAAGGCAGGTGTGTGCGTTCATTGTCGGTGGTCGACCCCGTATGCCGGTTCCCATCCGATGTTTTTGGTTTTCATCGTATCGCTTCGTGTCCTTGCGTGCATGGGGAGGTTAATTAATTCGCGCCCCGCAAGCCAACTTCCTTCTTCAGGCGCGCAACGTGGCGCGATTGCGCAATGCACAAAGAAAAAGCCCGGTTTCCCGGGCTTTTTGCCATCCCGGAATACCCTGGCGGATATTCCGGGAACGGCTCCTTCCGGCAGATCAGGCCGGGCGGATATTCGATGCCTGGTCACCCTTGGGGCCGGTCGTCTTGTCGAAGCTGACTTTCTGACCTTCCTTGAGCGACTTGAAGCCGGCGTCCTGGATTGCGGAGAAATGAGCGAAAAGATCCTTGCCGCCGTCGTCCGGCGTGATGAATCCGAAACCCTTTGCGTCGTTAAACCACTTCACGGTACCTGTAGCCATGTCTGTGTCTTCCTGAAT
>JANXVW010000062.1 GCA_025351455.1 Betaproteobacteria bacterium
CAAAAGTCCATTTGCCGTTGACCGCATACATCACGCCGTTGTAGATCGTGGGTTGCGCCAATTCGCCCTGATCGTTCATCAGGCTCATGCTCCAGATCGGCACGAGCCGTTTGATGTTGGATATGTTGATCTGCTCGAGCGGGCTGTGGTTCTTCAGGTCATAGCCCATGCCTTGCGTGATGACGTTATCGGTGTTCCTGTCTACGTTGAGCAATTCTTCGGTCGTCTGCGCGATACCGAACGAGCACCATGTACACATCCAGACAACCAGTGCTTTTTTCACGATCTCTCCCCCGGCCAAACGGTTCGGCGACAATTCTCAATAGTTTCAGAACGCCCTTGAAATTATTTTGAAGTCCCTCCTCCATCCATAAACTCGAACTCGTTCAGTTAGTTCTTCATCGGAAGATTCGTTGCCTGGCGAGCAACCAGCACCCAGTCGTTACCCCGCTTGACCCACACATTCAAATACCGCAGATGAAGATTCTTGTTCTCTCCTTTGATCGTAGCGTCGACATGCACGATGCCGGTGACAATAGCCGTATCACCGTAGATGCGGACTTTCCTGCCTTCGCCAGTCGACTTATTTACTTTCAGGCTGCCTGACTCATACATCGGTAAGTATTCCGCTCTGGTGAGCGAATTCCCAGCAGCAAGGTTGTAGAAGAAGTCGTCTGCGTAAATTGCATAGAGCGTTGGCATATCGACATCCAGAATGGCTTGAATACGCCGCTGCTCCAGTCGTTCTATATCGTCCGCAGTATCTGCGATTGCAGCGACCGGCATGACTGCGCTCAATACCATCAGAATTAATCCGCTCAAGGCTGCTTTGTTCATGGTTGTTCCTCCCAAAGTCTGTTTTCTATTCAGTTTTGTGTGGCGACAAACTTGTCGCGGATGCCCGGATAATTTCTATGCGGCCGGGATCAGGAGGTCGCCATGAAATACTGCAATGGCGCCTGGGGGCGGAGTTTTTCTATGGAAGACAGGGCAGTCTTCGCCTGCCGGGCAATGTAGCACCGGCATGGGGGGATGACAAACGGATTTCAGGAATGTATGTGTCTTCCGGCTCGCCTCTCACTTCTTATCTCTACCGAACGGTTACCCGCCCGCTACGCCCTGCGTATTCACATACAGCGCATAAACGCTCTTGCTCGCGGCCATGAACAAGCGATTGCGGGCGGAGCCGCCGAAGCAAAGGTTGGCGCAGCGTTCCGGCAGGGCGATGCGGCCGATCAGCCGGCCGTCTGGGTTGTAGATGACGACGCCGTCGAGGTCGGCGTTGCCCATACCCCAGCCGAACCAGATGTTGCCGTCCACGTCGCAGCGCATGCCGTCGGGCGTACCTGGACCGGCGTCGAGAAATTTGCGTTTGCGCGTGAGCTGTTTGCCGCCCTCAGCCAGGTCGTAGGCGTAGATGTTGCGCGGCGTGCTGCCGGATTCGACCAGGTACAGGATCGATTCATCCGGCGAGAAGCACAGTCCGTTCGGGCGGTTGACTTCGCTCTCGACCACGCTCATCTCGCCGGTCTTGCCGTCGACGCGATAAACGTTCATCGGCAGTTCTTGTTTGGCGACATGGCCCTCGTAATTTCCAAGCAATCCAAACGGTGGATCGGTGAACCAGATGGAGCCGTCCGATTTGACGACAATGTCGTTTGGCGAATTGAGTCGCTTGCCCTCGAAGCTGTCCGCGATCACCGAGATACTGCCGTCGTATTCTGTGCGCGTCACGCGCCGGCCACCGTGCTCGCAGCTCACCAGGCGTCCCTGCCGGTCGCGCGTGTTGCCGTTCGCGAAGTCCGACGGTTTGCGGAACACGCTCACCGCACCGCTCTCCTCCTCCCACTTCAGCATCCGGTTGTTCGGGATGTCGCTCCATAATAGATAACGTCCGTCGCCGAACCAGACCGGCCCTTCGCACCAGCGGAAGCCGTGCGCGATGCGCTCCACCCCAGCGGAATTTATCCGGTACCTGGCAAAGCTCTGGTCGAGGATCTGGATCGCGGGATCGGGATAACGCTGGCTCGGCTGCCAAGGCACGACGTTTTCGCTGTGCAGGTTGTGGGACATGGAATCGCGACCCCCGGTAGATATTGATAGTCAAAGGATATCAAACATCTACTTCGAAATGCGCACCACGAAGGCCCGAAGTTCACGAAGGAACACGCAGAAGGGCGAAAAGGGAGATTGAACGAAAGGGGGAATTTCGGGTGAAGGTTGTCAATATGCGTGCGCGTCAACGACTGCCGCTGATGCTAACGCTACCGAATGCAATAACCCAATTCGATCTTGTCTTTCTTCGTGCCACTTCGTGACCTTCGCGCCTTCGTGCTGCGCATTGGAATAAGGTGGTTCGCCTTCGAATGAGGTGGCACGATTTGGATGAGATTACGCGTGACGTTTTGTCACAGACCGCGCGTTTCGCCTTGCTCCACAATCTGTCCACCAGCCACTAAATCATCGCCACGGAGTCGTTTATCTATCTGGAAATGGGAAGGTATTGGTAAAGCAGTGGCAAATGGCTGGCGGGCCGGGTGCAGCGTGCCGGTAAATGTCTCTTAAACGCCAGATAAACCGTACTTCCCTGCAGTGCCCCTGTATATTGGGTCTCCAACCAGGAGAATTCCCATGAGCGAAGCAAAACCCGTAAAAACCCCCACCGTCGAATTATTCGGACTCAACACCCCGGCCAAGGCGGCCCTGAAC
>JANXVW010000065.1 GCA_025351455.1 Betaproteobacteria bacterium
CGACCTCGCCAGGATTGATCCGTACGTAGATTTATTCGGCCTCGACCTGCCGCCCGAACGACTGCAGGAAGTGCTCGTGGCCTTTGCCGACATCCTCGGCGAAATAATCAAACTGCGCGCGCTCGACCTGACCGACGTGCATCCGGCCATCGTCTTCGAGCCGACCGCGCCCTACCGGAAAACGCCATGAGCGGCGAACTCTGGAGACAGTCGCTGGAAAAACTCGCGCCGGCCATCCGCGCCGGCAAGGTTTCGCCCGTCGCGCTGATCGAGGCTTGCCTGGATCGCATCGAGAAAGTCGACGGCAAGCTCGACAGCTTCATCCATGTTTCGAAGCACGCACTGGATGCCGCGCGCGTGGCCGAGCGTGAGATCAAGGCCGGAAAATACCGCGGGCCGCTGCACGGCATTCCCGTCGGCGTGAAAGACAATTACCTGACCAGCGACATGCCGACGACCGCAGGCAGCTCGGCGCCCGGCTTGTCATTTCCGTTGCGCGATTCGGCCGCCGCCTCACGCTTGCGCGCAGCGGGTGCGGTGCTGATCGGGAAGACGCGCACGCATGAATTCGCTTGGGGCAACGTCACGCCGCCGGTCTGCAATCCGTGGGACCTGACGCGCGTACCCTCCGGTTCGAGCGGTGGTTCGGGGGCCGCCGTCGCCGCCGGCCTTTGCGTTGCCGCGCTGGGTTCCGACACCGGCGGGTCGATCCGCATGCCTGCCGCTGCCTGCGGCACGGTCGGCCTGAAGCCGACGTTCGGGCGCGTCAGCCGCGACGGCATCGTGCCGCACAGCTGGTCACTCGATCACGCCGGACCGCTTACGCGCACCGTCGCGGATACTGCACTCATGATGCAGGTGCTGGCTGGCTACGATGCCGCTGATCCCGCGTGCCAGGCGCAACCGGTGCCCGACTACGCAAAGGCGCTGGACAAACCGGTCAAAGGCCTGACGATCGGCGTGTGCCGCAATCACTTCTTCGAGAGCCTGCAGGAAGATGTGGCGAGCGCGGTGGAGAAGGCGATCGCCGATCTCTCCGCAGCCGGCGCGCAGGTCGTCGAACTCCACATTCCTTTGCTTGAATACGGCCTCGGCGCGATTTTCGCAATCGAGCTGTCCAGTTCGACGGCCTATCACGACGCTTCGCTGCTCGCCGGCCGGGTGCCGCATTACCAGCCCGACGTGCGCATGCTCGTCGAGATGGGGCGCCTGGTCACCGGACCGGACTATCTGAAAGCCGAGCAGTATCGCAGCGCGCTGATGGAAGCGTTTCGCAAGGTGTTCGAATCGGTGGACGTGGTGATCGGACCGACCACCCCGATCACGGCATGGAAACGCGGCGAGTGGACGGTGCAAGTCGCCGGCAAACCAGAGAGCGTGCTGGCGGCGTCATGGCGGTTTACGTATCCCTATAATCTCACCGGCTTGCCTGCCATCTCCGTGCCCTGCGGGTTCGACCGGGACGGCCTGCCTGTCGGACTGCAGATCGCAGGCAAGCCTTTCGATGAAACGACCGTGCTGCGCGTGGCGCATGCATACGAACGCGACCACGACTGGAAAGACCGCTGGCCGCAGCTCTAACCCGGAGAGACCACGCATGAAACAGGAAAGTCGCATGAAAGTCGCCTGCCTGCAGATGGAACCGCGGATCGGACAGGTGCAGGCGAACGTTGCGCGCAGCCTGGAGTTGATTGCGCAGGCGGCGAGGGCGGGGGCGCGCCTGGTTGTACTGCCGGAACTGTGCAATACCGGCTATGTTTTCAAGACGCGCGAGGAAGCCCTCGATTTGTCGGAAGAAGTACCGGACGGGCCGACCTGCGAAGCCTGGGTGGCGGCGGCCCGCAAGCATGCGATGTTCATCGTCGCCGGCATCACCGAGCGTAAGGGCGACAAACTTTATAACTCCGCGGTGCTGATCGGGCCGGAAGGCTATATCGGCACTTACCGCAAAAATCATTTGTGGGGTGCCGAGAACACCATTTTCGAACCCGGCAACCTGGGCGTGCCGGTGTTCGACATCGGCGCCGGCCGCGTGGCCTGTGCGATCTGCTACGACATCTGGTTCCCGGAAATTTTCCGGCTCGCAGCCTTGCAAGGTGCCGACATGCTGTGCGTGGCCACCAACTGGGTGCCGATGCCGGCACAGCCCGGCAACCTGCCGATGATGGCCAACATCCTGACGATGGGCGGTGCGCACGCGAACTCGATGTTCGTCGCGGCGGCCGACCGCATCGGTGTTGAACGCGGGCAACCCTTCCTCGGCAACAGCCTGATCGTGAGCCATACCGGCTGGCCGCTCGCGGGGCCCGCAAGCCTGGATCGGGAAGAAATGATCGTTGCCGAAATCGATCTCGCGGATGCGCGGCGCAACCGCAACCTGACCGATTTCAATGAACAGCTGCGCGATCGGCGCACCGACCTGTACGGCGAAATGCTCGGCTCCGCCGCCACGCCCGGCTACTGATCGCCGTTTTTCCGCTCGACCCGTGCCGGGCCACTCGGTCCGGCCTGCTTGCCATTTGCGCATCCCGCAAGCTATCTTCCGTCCGTCTCCCGAATAAAATTTCATCGCAAAGTGCAAACGACGGTACTGCTGGTTTTCGGCGTGGTCTACCTGGGCATGATCCTGGGTGGACTGCCTTTCCTGTCGCTAGATCGCACCGGCATCGCGCTGCTGGGCGCGATCGCCTTGATTGGCGCCGGCGCGCTGAGCCTGGAGGAAGCATGGGAAGCCGTGCACGTGCCCACACTGATCCTGCTGTTTGCTTTCATGGTGGTCTCGGCGCAGTTGCGCATGGGCGGCTTCTACATCTGGGTCACGTACAAGACCGGGCATTTGCCGCTGTCGCCGCCGAAACTGCTGGCGGCATTGATCGTCATCGTCGCGGCGCTTTCGGCGATATTCAGCAACGATGTCATCTGCCTGGCGATGGCGCCGGTGCTGATCGACATCTGCCTGGCGCGGCGGCTCAATCCAATTCCCTATCTGCTGGCGCTGGCGTGCAGCGCCAATGTCGGCTCGGCGCTGACCCTGATCGGCAATCCGCAGAACATGCTCATCGGGGAGACGTTGAAGCTTTCCTTTTCCGGCTATCTGCTTGAAGCGGCGATTCCGGTCACGCTCGGGCTGTTCGTGGTGTGGGTCATCATCGTCTGGCGCAGCCGCGGGCTGTGGATGCTGACGGCCGAAGAGGCGGCGACCGACGCGGTCCCGGCCCATGTCGAACCGGGGCCGCGCGTGGATGGCTGGCAAACGACGAAAGGCCTGTCGGTCGCGGCAGCGGTATTTGTCTTGTTCCTGTTCGCGCCCATGCCGCGCGAAGTGATCGCGCTGACTGCCGCGGGCGTGTTGATGATGAGCCGCCGGCTGCATTCCAGAAAAATGCTCGGACTCGTGGACTGGCAGTTGCTGGTGCTGTTCATGGGGCTGTTCGTCGTCAACCATGCGCTGGAAAAGACCGGCCTGACCGGCCAATTCATCGGCTACCTTGCCGCGCACGGCGCGGACCTGCACCAGCCCCTTCCGCTGTTTGTATCGACATTCGTCCTGTCGAACATCGTGTCCAACGTACCTGCGGTCATGCTGCTGCTGCCAGTCGCCACCCACGAGCTGGCTGGGCCGATGCTGGCACTCGCGAGTACGCTGGCGGGCAATCTGCTGATCGTGGGCAGCATCGCCAACATCATCGTAGTCGATGCGGCGCATGCGCGTGGCGTATATATCGACTGGCGACGCCATGCCGCGACCGGAATTCCGGTGACCCTGGCGACCCTCGCGATTTCCTGGGCTTACCTCTGGTTCAGGGGGTTGCATTGAAGGTTCAACCGAACGGTCCGACGAACGTTACTGGCGTCATGAAACCGGTCCTGCTTCCGATTCTGCTGCTGTTGTCGTCGTTCGCCGCCGCTGCGCAAGACGTGCAGCCCATCGAATTGCATCATCAGCTTGTGTTGCCTGCGAGCGAGACGGGCAAGGTCGTGGCGCTGACGCTGGACGCTTGCGCAGGTGGCTTCGATGCGGTACTTGCGAACTTCCTGATCGACCATCGCATCCATGCGACGATATTCGCGACCCGTCGCTGGATCCGGCGCAACCCGGACGCGCTCGCGATGCTGAAAGCGCATGCCGATCTGTTCGACATCGAGAATCACGGTGCCAACCACGTGCCCGCGATCATCGGTGCTGGTCGCAACGTGTATGGACTCGCCGGGATGGCCGACCTGAAGCAGCTCAAGCAAGAAGTCTCCGGGGGTGCCCAGGCCATCAAGGCCGCTACGGGAATAGCGCCGCACTGGTATCGGGGCGCCACCGGCGAATACGATCCCGAGGCGATCAAGTTCATCGAAGCGATGGGGTTCAAACTCGCCGGGTTCTCGGTCAACGCGGACAGCGGCGCCACGCTCGATAAAAAGAAGATCGTCGCGCGGCTGAAGAAAGTCCGTAGCGGCGATATCATCATTGCCCACCTCAACAAACCCGCGTCGGACACCGGCAAAGGCATGGCCGAAGGCCTGCAACTGCTGCTCGACCAGGGCTTCCGTTTCGTCAAGCTGGACGCCGCCGCCGTGCAACCGCTGCAAAATCGCGTCTGATGGTCATGTCTTCGTCGCCAACGGGCGACAAAGAAATGGTCTTTCCCTGCACTTCGAACGCCGGTGCATCGCTGCATCGCAGCGGTTACTTTGCGTGACAAATCCACCGCTAGCCGGCGTTAACGGATCGGCCGAACGTGCGTTGAGAGCCGTAAGCGCCCGCGTCAATTGCCATGGGATGGGCGTCAGAAACCTTACGGAGGAGGCCACGCCATGAGCAAGCTTTCCAGAATTTTTGCGGT
>JANXVW010000098.1 GCA_025351455.1 Betaproteobacteria bacterium
GAAATGGTGATGCCCGGGGACAACATCGGGATCACGGTGCAGTTGATTCAGCCCATTGCGATGGAAGAGGGCTTGCGCTTTGCCATCCGCGAAGGCGGCCGTACCGTGGGCGCCGGTGTCGTCGCCAAAATATTGGAATAACGAAAATGCAAAGCCAGAAAATCCGCATTCGGTTGAAAGCGTTCGATTACCGCCTGATCGACCAGTCGGCGATCGAAATTGTCGAGACTGCGAAACGCACCGGCGCCGTCGTCAAGGGCCCGGTTCCGCTGCCCACCCGCATCGAGCGTTTCGATGTGCTGCGCAGCCCGCATGTGAACAAGACGTCGCGCGACCAGTTCGAGATCCGCACGCACCTGAGATTGATGGACATCATCGACCCGACAGATAAGACGGTCGACGCGCTGATGAAACTCGACCTGCCCGCGGGCGTGGATGTAGAGATCAAGTTGTAGAAATGTGTGGTGCCCGGGTCCAGTCTCATAAGAGGCGGCCGGTAAATATAGATTGGCCGGTCAATTGCAACTGGCCCCTTTTGTTAAAAGGGAAACAAAAATGAGCTTAGGACTAGTCGGTCGCAAGATCGGCATGACGAGACTATTCACCGACGACGGCGATGCCGTCCCGGTTACGGTTGTCGACGTGTCGAATAATCGCGTGACCCAGATCAAGACCCCGGAAACCGATGGCTATGCCGCGATCCAGGTCGCATTCGGCAAACGCCGTGCAAGCCGCGTCAGCAAACCTGCCGCGGGCCATTTTGCCAAGGCGGGTGTCGAGGCTGGACACGTTCTCAGTGAATTTCGCGTCGAGCCCGATCAACTAGCCAATTTCAAGGTTGGCGGACAGGTCGGCGTTGATATATTCAAGGTTGGCCAGTTGGTGGACGTCACCGGCACGACGGTCGGCAAGGGTTTCGCCGGCGTCATCAAACGCCACCACTTCTCCTCGAACCGCGCCACCCACGGCAATTCGCGTTCGCATAACGTGCCCGGTTCCATCGGCATGGCGCAGGATCCGGGTCGCGTGTTCCCCGGCAAGCGCATGTCCGGTCACCTCGGTGCGGTCAAGCGTACGGCGCAAAAGCTGCAGATCGTGCGCATCGATGCCGAACGCCAGTTGTTGCTGATCAAGGGTGCCGTACCCGGCGCCGAAGGCGGTGGCCTGGTCGTGCATCCTTCCGTGAAGGCGAGGGCGTAATGGAACTGAAACTGATCGATGCAAAAGGTCAGTCCACCGCCAGCGTGAAGGCGTCGGACGAATTGTTTGGCCGCGAATACAACGAATCCCTGGTGCACCAGGTCGTTACCGCGTACATGGCGAATGCGCGCATGGGAACCCGTTCCCAAAAGGGCCGCAGCGACATCGCAAAATCCACGAAAAAGCCGTGGCGCCAAAAAGGTACAGGCCGTGCGCGCGCCGGTATGGCATCCAGCCCGTTGTGGCGCGGCGGCGGCAAGATATTCCCGAACAGCCCGGAAGAAAATTTCACGCACAAGGTCAATCGCAAGATGTTTCGCGCCGGCCTGGCCGCGATTCTGTCGCAGCTCGCGCGTGAAGGCCGCCTGGCGGTGGTGGAGGACTTCGCACTCGCTTCGCCCAAGACCAAGCTGCTGGCCCAAAAGGTCAAGGAGATGGGGCTTGAGAATGTGCTGATCATTACCGACAAGCTCGACGAAAACCTGGTCCTGTCGGCACGCAACCTGCCAAATGTTCTCGTGATCGAACCGAAGCAGGCCGACCCGGTCAGCCTGCTGCGCTTCAATAACACGCTGATTACCAAAGGCGCGGTCGCTAAAATCGAGGAGATGCTGGCATGAGCGAAGCCGGAGTCAAACAGAGCGGTATCAAGCCCGCAGGTTTCAATCAGGAGCGCCTGATGCAGGTGCTGCTCGCTCCGGTGGTTTCGGAAAAGAGCACCTACGTCGCCGACAAGAACGAACAGGTGGTTTTCCGTGTCGCCGCAAATGCGACCAAGCCGGAGATCAAGGCCGCGGTTGAATTGCTGTTCAAGGTGCAGGTCGACAGCGTCCAGGTGGCCAACGTCAAGGGCAAGGAAAAGCGCTTTGGCCGTTTCATCGGCCGGCGCCGTCACTGGAAGAAGGCCTATGTTTGCCTGAAACCGGGCCAGGAAATCAATTTCGCAGCAGGGGAGGCCAAGTAAATGGCACTGGTCAAAGTCAAGCCGACATCGCCTGGCCGCCGTGCGCTGGTCAAGGTCGTCCATCCGGAGCTGCACAAAGGCAAGCCGGTTGCCGCGCTGATCGAAAAGCAGAGCAAGCGCGCAGGCCGCAATAACAGCGGCCATATCACCACGCGCCACAAGGGCGGCGGGCACAAGCAGCACTATCGCATTGTCGATTTCGTGCGCGACAAGGACGGCATTGTTGCCAAGGTCGAGCGCCTTGAATACGACCCGAACCGCAGCGCCAGCCTGGCATTGCTGTGCTATGCCGATGGCGAGCGCCGTTATGTGATCGCCCCGAAGGGTGCTACGGTCGGCCAGGAAGTCATCAATGGCTCGGAAGCCCCGATCAAATCGGGCAATACCTTGCCGTTGCGGAACATCCCGGTCGGTACCACGATCCACTGCATCGAAATGCAGCCAGGCAAGGGTGCGCAAATCGCCCGTGCCGCCGGCACATCGGTGCAATTGCTGGCGCGCGAAGGCGTTTATGCCCAGTTGCGCCTGCGTTCCGGCGAAATCCGCAAGGTGCACGTCGATTGCCGCGCGACCATCGGTGAAGTCGGTAACGAAGAACACAACCTCGAATCGATCGGCAAGGCCGGCCGTGTACGCTGGCGCGGTGTGCGTCCGACGGTGCGTGGCGTTGCCATGAACCCGATCGACCACCCGCATGGCGGCGGTGAAGGCAAGACCGCGGCCGGCCGAGATCCGGTGAGCCCGTGGGGCACGCCAACCAAGGGTTACAAGACCCGCCGCAACAAGCGCACGCGCACGATGATCGTGCGTAACCGCCACGGCAAATAAGGACAGGACATATGGCACGTTCCGTTAAAAAGGGCCCGTTCGTCGACCACCATCTGGTAAAGAAAGTGGACACTGCGCGCGCGGCCAAAGACAAGCGTCCGATCAAGACCTGGTCGCGCCGTTCCACCATCCTTCCCGATTTCGTCGGGCTGACTATCGCCATCCACAATGGCCGGCAGCATGTGCCGATCTATATCAGCGAGAACATGGTCGGCCACAAACTCGGCGAATTTGCGCTGACCCGCACCTTCAAGGGCCATACGGGCGACAAGAAAGCCAGCGTCGCGCCGTCTTCGGGTCCGAGAAAGTAAGGGCGGCGAGGAGACATGACTATGAGAACTTCAGCTGTATTGCGCGGTGTTCGGTTGTCGGCCCAGAAGGGCCGGCTGGTTGCAGACCAGGTTCGGGGAATGCCGGTAGACAAGGCGCTCAATCTGCTTGCCTTCAGTCCCAAAAAAGGCGCCAAGATCATTCGCAAGGTGCTCGAATCGGCCATCGCCAATGCCGAGCACAACGATGGCGCGGATATCGACGAGTTGAGCGTGAAAATCATTCACGTGGAGCAGGGCGCGAGCCTGAAACGCTTCATGCCGCGCGCCAAGGGCCGGGGCTTTAAGATCACCAAACCCACCTGCCATATCTATCTCACGGTCGGGGACAAGGAGTAAGCATGGGACAGAAAATACACCCGATTGGCTTCCGGCTTTCGGTCCAGCGCAACTGGACCTCGCGCTGGTATTCGAACAGCAAGAATTTCCCGGGCATGCTGCAAGAGGACATCAAGGTCCGCGACTTCCTGAAGAAGAAGCTGGCCCATGCCTCGGTCAGCAAGGTAATCATCGAGCGCCCCGCCAAGAATGCAAAGATCACCGTCTACAGCGCGCGGCCAGGCGTGGTCATCGGCAAGAAGGGCGAGGACATCGAAAATCTGCGCGGACAACTGCAGAAACTGATGGGCGTGCCCGTGCACGTCAATATAGAGGAAGTGCGCAAGCCAGAAGTCGATGCCCAGTTGATTGCCGATTCGATCGCGCAGCAACTGGAAAAGCGGATCATGTTCCGCCGTGCCATGAAACGGGCGATCCAGAACGCGATGCGCCTGGGGGCACAGGGCATCAAGATCATGAGCGCAGGACGCCTGAACGGGATTGAGATTGCACGTAGAGAGTGGTATCGCGAAGGGCGCGTGCCGCTTCACACACTGCGTGCCGACATCGACTAT
>JANXVW010000132.1 GCA_025351455.1 Betaproteobacteria bacterium
CATCACCAGTACCTGCCCGACCGCATCGAGATCGAGCCGGGTGCTTTTTCCGAACCATGGATCGAAGCCCTGAAGTCCAAGGGGCATGTGGTGGAGGCGGGCCGGCGCAGGTGGGGTAACATGCAGGCAGTGTTCCTCGACAAGAAAACAGGACGGATCGAAGCCGTCAATGATCCGCGCGGTCAGAGCGGCGTCCTGTTCTGAACACGGCCGCGGACCACGCAGGAGGAGTCATGAAAACCAGACGGGAATTTCTCAAGGTCTCGGCGGGCGGATTGCTGCTCGCCGGAGGAGCGCGCTGGTCCGGTTGGGCAGGCGCGGCAAATGAATTGCCTTCCGGCGCGATCGAATCCGGGCGGCTGGGCAGCCTGCCCGGCAAGCTGCCGCTGATCCAGAAATCCTTCCGTCCACCTAATTTTGAAACCCCGGTCAGTTATTTCAACGAAGCCTTCACGCCGAACAATGCGTTTTTCGTGCGCTACCACCTGGCCGGGATTCCGGAGGCCATCGATGCCGCGCAGTGGCGGCTGGCCGTATCCGGTGAATCCGTGGAAAACCCGCTCGAACTGACCTACGAGAACCTGACCCGCGATTTTGAAACGGTTGAGGTCGCAGCGCTGTGCATGTGTTCGGGGAATCGCCGCGGTTTTTCCCAGCCGCACGTGCCGGGCGTGCAATGGGGTCACGGCGCAATCGGCAATGCGAAATGGCGCGGCGTGCGCCTGCGCGATGTGCTCAACAAGGCAGGGCTGAAAAAGGACGCGGTCGAGATCGTGCTGGGCGGCGCGGATGGTCCCGTGCTCGACAAGACGCCGGATTTCGTGAAAAGCATTCCGGCGTGGAAGGCGATGGACGAAAACACGCTGGTGGCGTTCGCCATGAATGGCGAAAAGCTGCCGCACTGGAACGGTTATCCGGCGCGCATCGTCGTGCCGGGCTGGACTGCAACGTACTGGATGAAGCACGTGACGACCATCAGCGCAATCGCGCAACCCTTCAAAGGGTTCTGGATGAATCCCGCCTATCGGATTCCGAAGGGAAAATTCCCGGTCATCGATCGTTTCGTCAGCCAGGAAACCGACGCGAATACGCCGATCACGGAGATGGTGGTCAATTCAATGATCACCAGCCCGGAGGGCGGAAGGAAGGTTCGCGCGGGAGAGGCGGTCACGGTTGCGGGTGTCGCCTGGGACGGCGGTTACGGCATTGCCACAGTCGAGGTGTCGCTGGACGAGGGGAAAAACTGGCAAACCGCGCAGTTGGGCGCGGACCTCGGCCGCTATTCCTGGCGCCAGTGGTCGCACCGATTTACGCCTGCGCGCGCCGGGCGACACACGGTGCTGGCGCGGGCGATCAATCGTGTTGGCGCGACCCAGACATTCGAACTGATTTTCAACCCGGCCGGTTACCACAACAACGTGGTCCAGCGGATCGAGATCGAGGCGACCTAGGAGGCCCGATGAGAACACTCCTTGCACTCTCGCTATTGTTTACGCTGCCCGCGATGGCCGCGGAAGCGGACGTCCATCTGAAGGAAGGTTCCGGAAAGCAGCTGGTTGAGGCAAATTGCTCGATGTGCCACAGCCTGGACTACATCCAGATGAACTCGCCTTTCCTCGATCGCAAGGGCTGGGAAGCCTCCGTGAACAAGATGATCAAGGTCATGGGCGCGCCTGTAGCCGAAGGCGACGTTCAGAATATTGTCGACTACCTGGCGGGCCAGTACGGCAAATAAAGCCTGTGGCCATGCAATTCCCGAACTGCCGCTACAATACGGCTTCATGAAGACGACATTCCTGGATTTCGAGCAGCCCATCGCCGAGCTTGAGGCGAAGATCGAGGAGCTGCGCTACGTGCAGGACGATTCGGCGGTCGACATCTCGGAAGAGATTTCGCGCCTGCAGAAGAAGAGCAGCACGCTCACGCGGGATATCTACGGCAAGCTTTCTGCGTGGCAGATCTCGCAGGTCGCGCGGCATCCGCAGCGACCGTACTCCCTGGACTACTTCCAGAACGTTTTTACTGATTTTGAGGAACTGCAGGGTGACCGTCTGTTTGCGGAGGATCCCTCGATCATCGGCGGCCTGGCCCGTTTCGGCAGCCAGTCGGTCATGGTGATCGGGCATCAGAAGGGACGCGACACCAAGGATAAGCTCTACCGCAATTTTGGCATGCCCAAGCCGGAGGGGTATCGCAAGGCGTTGCGGCTGATGAAGCTGGCGGAGAAGTTCGGCATACCGGTCATGACGTTCATCGATACGCCGGGGGCGTATCCCGGCGTCGGCGCGGAAGAACGCGGGCAGTCGGAAGCCATCGGCCGCAATCTGTACGCGATGTCGGAACTGCGCGTGCCGGTCGTGGTGACGATCATCGGCGAAGGCGGATCGGGCGGCGCGCTGGCGATTGCGGTTGGCGACGTCACGCTGATGATGCAGTATTCGATCTACTCGGTAATATCCCCCGAAGGTTGCGCGTCGATCCTGTGGAAAAGCGCGGACAAGGCGCCGGACGCGGCGGAAACCCTGGGCATCACGGCCAACCGTCTGAAGACGCTGGGCCTGGTCGATCGGGTGATCGCCGAACCGCCCGGCGGCGCCCATCGCGACCCGACGGCGATCATGCAGACTTTGCGCAAGGCGCTCATGGACGCCCTCTCGGAAGCGCAGGACAAGCCGATCGATACGCTGGTGGAGGCCCGCTTCGAACGCCTCATGGCGCATGGCAAGTTCAAGGAAGCGGCGGTTCGCTGAGCCGCAACGGCGATTCGACGAATCATCCCGATACCCCGCGCTAGCGGGGTATCTTGTTTTGGCAGCCTGACCGGCAACGATCATGACCGACGACCTTGTGCAAATCGTAGGCGCCACGCTGGACGCGCATGCAGTGCGCGGCAAGCGCATCGCGGTCGGGTTGAGCGGGGGCATGGACTCGGTCGTGCTGCTCGATGTCTTGCAGGAATTGCGCGCCGCCAGGGAATTGTCGCTTTCGGCAATTCACGTGAATCACCAGATCAGCGCATACGCCGGCGAGTGGGAGGCATTCTGTCGCGCGCTGTGTGCGCGGCATGGAATTTCACTGACGGTGGAACGCGTGCAAGTAACGCCGGACGGCTCGGGCTTGGAGGCCGCCGCGCGACGGTTGCGCTACCGCGCCTATGCCTCGATTGACGCCGATTATGTCGCGCTCGCGCATCACCTCGACGATCAGGCCGAAACCTTCCTGCTGCAACTCCTTCGTGGCGCCGGGGCGAAGGGCCTGGCGGGCATGCCGGTCGTCAGGCCCCAGGATTGCGCGATGGACGGCAAGGCTTCGTCGCCGCACATCCTGCGTCCGCTGCTCGAACTTCGCCGCAGCGACATTGAGGTCCATGCGCGGTCGCGCGGACTGGAATGGGTGACGGACGACAGCAACGCCGATTCGCGCTACGACCGCAACTATTTGCGCAACGAATTGCTGGTGCATCTCGATGCGCGCTTCCCCGGCTATCGTGAAACCCTGGCGCGGGCCGCCCGCAACCTGGCCGACTACGCGATGCTGGCGGAGGAACTGGCGCGGATCGATGCGCAGTCGCTCGACCGCAGCGCGATCTCGGCGGACCGCCTGCGGTTGTTGTCCGATGCGCGCGCGCTGAACCTGTTGCGCCAACTTTTCGCGGATCGCGGCTTGCCGATGCCGCCGCGCACAAGGCTGGAAGAAGCGCTGCGCCAATGCCGCGAAGCCGGCCGCGACGCGGAAATCCAGGTTACGTTCGGCGACGCCGGGCTGCGCTGCTATCGCGACCGCGTCGAACTCGTTGAGAATTCACCGGACATGCCGGCCAACTGGCAATCGCGCTGGGACGGGCGTTCTGAATTGATCCTGCCCGACGGGCTGGGCGTGCTGCGCTCGAGGGCGGTCGTTGGAGAAGGCATCGCCAGCCGGCATTTCGAGATTCGCGCGGCGACGGTACGCGGCCGCAGCGGCGGCGAGCGCATGCAGCCCGGGGAAAACCGGCCGCGGCGCGCGCTCAAGAGCCTGCTGCAGGAACATGCGATCCCACCTTGGGAGCGCAGCCGCATGCCGCTGGTTTTTTTCGGCGAACAACTCGCCTGGGTTCCGGGCATCGGCGTGGCGGCGGAATTCCGCGCCGCTGTGACTGAACCTGGCGTCGCGCCGGAATGGGAATCGGGCTGATAGAATCGAAACACGGAGGACGGCGCACGCTACGCATCGATAAATAACAGCGCCGGCGATTGAAAATGACAAGAATCCTGTTTGCAATTCTCGTGCTGGCTGCCATGCCCGTGGCGCAGTCGGCCGACCAGATCATCATCAAGTTCAGTCATGTCGTGGCGAACGACACGCCGAAAGGCAAGGCCGCGGAAAAGTTCAAACAGCTGGCCGAGAAATATACCGGCGGTCGCGTCAAGGTCGAGCTCTACCCTAACAGCCAGTTGTACAAGGACCGCGAAGAGATGGAGGCCTTGCAGCGCGGTGCCGTGCAAATGCTGGCCCCTTCGGTATCGAAGTTCGGCCCGCTTGGCGTTCGGGAATTCGAATTGTTCGATATTCCCTATCTGATACCGGATGCCGAAACCGTGGATCGCGTTACCGACGGCGACATCGGCAGGAATCTGTTCGCCAAGCTCGAGCCGAAGGGCCTCAAGGGGCTCGCGTACTGGGACAACGGCTTCAAGCAGTTTTCGGCCAACCGGCCGCTACGCAAACCGGAAGATTTCCGCGGGCTGAAGATGCGCATCCAGTCGTCGAAAGTACTGGAAGCGACCATGCGCGCACTCGGCGCGTTGCCGCAGGTGATGGCGTTTTCCGAGGTTTACTCGGCGCTGCAGCAGAAGGTCGTCGACGGCACGGAAAATCCGCTGTCGAATCTCTACACCCAGAAAATGCATGAAGTGCAGTCCAACCTGACGATTTCCGACCACGGCTGCCTGGTGTACGCGGTGATTACCAACCGAAAATTCTGGGAAGGGCTGCCCGCGAACATTCGCGCCCAGCTGGAAAAGGCCATGGTCGAGGCCACGCGTTACGAGCGTGACATCGCCAAGAAGGAAAACGACGATGCGCTTGCCGCCGTGAAGGCGTCCGGCAAGACAGAGGTCTACGTATTGTCCGAAGCGGAGCGCAAGGTCTGGAAGGAAGCGCTACTCCCGGTGCAGGCCAAATTCGAGGGTGCCGTCGGCAAGGACAACCTCGATGCAATCCACCGCATCGCGGCGCAAGTCGAGTCCCGCAAGACCAAAAAGAAATAGGCCGTGATCCGGGGTTTTAACCGCATCCTCGATCACATCGAGGAATGGCTGATCGCCGGATTCATGGCGGCGGCCACGCTCATCATTTTCGCCGCCGTGGTGCACCGCCAATCGGCGTCGGTGCCATGGTTATGGCAATACGCGGCTGCGCTGAATTTTTCCTGGGCGCAGGAGCTATGCGTCTACCTTTTCATCTGGATGGCGAAATTCGGCGCCGCCTACGGCGTGCGCACCGGCATCCACATCGGCGTCGACGTGCTGGTGAACGCGGTCGGGCCGGCGTGTCGGCGCGTCCTGGTGACGATCGCCTTGTCACTCGGCGCGTTCTTCACCGGCGTCATTGCCTTCATGGGCGTGCGCTGGGTGTGGTTCGTCTACGGCACCGGGCAGACCTCGCCTGACCTGGAGTGGCCGATGTGGGTGATCTATCTTTGCATCCCGCTCGGCTCCTCGCTGATGTGCTACCGCTTCCTGCAGGTGCTGACGCGTTTCCTGCGCTCCGGCGAACTGCCCGTCCATACGCTGGGCAGCGCGCACGAGGATCCGGCATGAACGTCACCCTGATCCTTGTCATCCTTCTGGTCTTGCTGCTCACCGGCACGCCGATCTCGATCGCGCTCGGCATGACCGTGCTGACATTCCTCGCGCTGTTTTCCTCGTTTTCTATCGACACGGTGGACATCGTCTCGCAGCGGCTGTTCACCGGGCTGGAAAGTTTCGCCATCATGGCTGTGCCCTTCTTCGTGCTGTCCGGCACCTTCCTGACCGACGGCGGCATTGCGCGCCGCATTATCCGTTTTGCGCTGGCGCTGGTCGGCTGGATGCATGGCGGCCTGGCCATTGCCGCAATCCTCGCATGCACGTTTTTCGCCACGATCTCCGGATCGAGTCCTGCCACTGTCGTTGCCATCGGCTCGATCATGCTGCCGGCGATGATCAAGCATGGCTACCCGAAGCGCTTTGCGGTTGGCGTGATCA
>JANXVW010000201.1 GCA_025351455.1 Betaproteobacteria bacterium
CGTTGCCGTCCGCGATCTGGGCAAGTGCCTGCTGCCCTCCCCCGTGGTTGCCCACCTCGGCGAAAGCGCAGTGGTCTTCGTCGGCAGCGCGGAAAAAGTCCTGGTCGACGATCGCATGTCGGTAATCCGCGCCAATTCCAGCCAGGCGACCGGCCTGCCGGCCTTCGAGCTGGCCGGCCCGCGCAACAAGGTTTTCTTCGATCCGCGCACGGTGGGCTGCGGCATCGTCACCTGCGGCGGCCTTTGCCCGGGCATCAACAACGTCGTGCGCGGCATGTCCTCGAGTTGGCGCGCGGCTACGGCGTCAAGCGCATCCTCGGTTTTCGTTACGGTTATGAAGGGCTGATTTCGCGGTTCGGTCATGAACCCGTCGCGCTGACCCCGGAGTCGGTGGCACACATCTACCACCAGGGCGGCACCATCCTCGGTTCCTCGCGCGGATCGCAGGACGCGGGCGAAGTCATCGATAATCTCGAGGCCAACGCCATCAACATTCTGTTCGTCATCGGCGGGGACGGCACCATCCGCGCGGCCATGCAGTACACCGCGGAAATCGAAAGGCGAGGCCTGAAGATTGCGGTGGTCGGCGTGCCGAAGACGATCGACAACGACATTCATTTCATCGATCGCAGTTTCGGTTTCGAAAGCGCGTACTCAGCGGCCGTGGACGTGGTGCGCAGCGCGCGCGTCGAAGCGATGGGCGCGCGCAACGGTATCGGCCTGGTGAAGCTGATGGGACGGCATTCCGGCTTCGTCGCCTGCCAGGCGGCACTAGCATCGGCCGACGTGGACCTGGTGCTCATCCCCGAGATCAAGGCGACGCTCGAAGGCGAGCGCGGTGTGCTCGGCAACCTCGACAGGGTGCTGGCACGCAAGGGCCACGCGGTGGTTGTCGTCGCGGAAGGGGCGGCCCAGGAATTAATGGAAGACGATACCGGCGCAGGCGGCACGGACAAGAGCGGCAATGCGAAACTCAAGGACATTGGCGTGTTCCTGCGCGAACGTATCACCGAGCACTACAAGCGTACCAATCGCGAAGTCACGCAGAAATACATCGATCCGAGCTACATCATCCGCAGCGTACTGGCCACGCCTTCGGACAGCGTCTATTGCTGGAACACGGCGCGCAACGCGGTGCACGCGGCGATGGCGGTAATACCGAAATGCTGATCGGCCGCTGGCACGGCCGCTTCGTCCATGTCCCGATGCCGCTGGCTACGCGCAACCGCAAATAAGTCGACGTCACCGCCGACTTGTGGATGTCGGTGATCGAGGCGACCGGTCAGCCGCGGAACTTTTCCTGAACGCGTGTCCCGTTCCGCTGATACGTGGGACAACTCCAGAATCTGCGCAGGAACACTCCTTCCCCTTCAAGGGGAAGGCTGGGATGGGGATGGGTTGCTCAGGGTGCGCCCGCCTCTGATATTTTCATCCATCCCCACCCCGGTCCATGCGGCCGACACGCGGTGTATTGAACCCATTCCCACTCCGGCCCTTCGCGTTTCACGGTGCATTGAACCCATCACCCGTTCCGCTGATACGTGGGACAACTCCAGAATCTGCGCAGGAACACTCCTTCCCCTTCAAGGGGAAGGCTGGGATGGGGATGGGTTGCTCAAGGTGCGCCCGCCTCTGATATTTTCATCCATCCCTACCCCGGCCGATGCGGCCGACACGCGGTGTATTGAACCCATCCCCACCCCGGCCCTCCCCTTGAAGGGGAGGGGGACTAATGTAGAGACCAGCTTCGACGGGAGGGAGACTAAAGTAGAGACCAGCTTCGACGGGAGAGAGATTTTCGAGTTAGCCCCTAGCCGCAGGCGCCGACCGCGCCGCAGGCGGTGCAGAATTCGCAGCCGTCTTTCCTGATCACCGCGCTGTTACCGCATTCCAGACAGCGCTTGCCCGGCAGGATCTGCAAGCTGTTCGTTGCGCGTTCGCGGTTTGCCTCGGGATTTTCCAGCACGCCCATTTCGTCGATCGGGTAACCGCGCTCGTCGAGCACGCCCAGCATGGCGTAGCGGTGGATCACGAGTTGCGCGACATAGGCCACGGTGCTCGGCCAGTTGCGCTGCTTCTCCCCGCCCGGCACCCGCGCCATGAAATCGCCGAGCGGTTCGGCATAGTTCAACAACTTGCGCAGCTTCATACCGATCCAGGCCGGATCGATGACGCGCATGTCGAGCGACAGCAATTTGCACAGCCCATCCAGCGACCGCGGATAACTGCCCGCCATCCATACGGAATACGGCCGGCGCTGCCCGGAGGGCAGCACCAGTTCCTTCAGGATCAGCACGAAATCGTCGCCGGAACTCGCATTGAAGACGTCGACCGACCAGGACATGGTGCCGTCGGTCCCGGTCTTCGGTTCCTTTTTGGCGAACAGGGCATCCAGCACCGGCGAGCGATCGTCGCGCGGCGTCAGGCCACCGAGTTGCTCCACGCGCCAGTTCACGATGCGCGCAAACGCGGCGACCGTGCTGGGCATACGCACCACTGCGCCGTCGGGCGGCATCGGGCAATCGAAGGCATCGTCGCCGGCAGTGCGCGACAATATGTCGAGTTTCGTGCGCAACCACGCGCGATCCTGCGCACGCATGTCCATTGATAAGGTTTTTGCTACCGCACCAAGGCCGCGCGGCTGTTCGTTACCGTTGACCCAGACCTCGAAGGCATGCGGATCGCCGTTATCAACGTGGCCGACGAAAATCGCGAACTGCCCCGCCGGCGATTCGATCATGTAGGTCCACGCCGGATTGCCCGCTGTCATCTGCGGCCGGCTCGGCCAGCGCAGGCTCGACAATGCGGGCATCGGCGCAGCGTCCAGGTGAATACGGCGGTCGGCGTCCGACGTATCGAGGTCGTTCGGTGCTTCGACCTGCGGGGTCACGGACAGAACCGAGCCCAG
>JANXVW010000230.1 GCA_025351455.1 Betaproteobacteria bacterium
CGCGCTGCTCGAGGCCTTCGATCGACTCATCGCCAATGCGTCGCGCGTGCCGGACGCACCGACGACCGCGCGCCGCAAAATTCCCGCGGCGCTGGCCGCGATGGTGGAAGGCGAGATTCTCGACTACGCGGAAGTCGACGGCGGATACATCGTCATCGGCGGACCGGGACCGAATCGCTACCGCATGGACAAGCTCTATGCGGTCATCGATGTCGGCGGCGACGACCACTATGCGTGGGGCGACGCTGCGCCGCTGGAAACACAGACCGTGATCGATCTCGCGGGCAACGATCGCTACGAAGCCCGGTTCGGCGGCCCGGGTGCCGGCTGGCTGGGGGCGTCGGTGCTGATCGACATGGAAGGGGACGATACCTACACCAGCGCGCTCGGCGGCTGCGGTGCCGGGGCGTTCGGTTTCGGTTTGCTGTCCGATGCCGCGGGGACCGACGTTTACCGCTGCGATGCCTGGTCCATCGGCGCCGGCATCTATGGCGCGGGCGTGTTGATCGATGCCGGCGACGGTTCGGACACTTACATCTCCCACAGCCTGAGCCAGGGCGTCGGCGGGCCCGCGGGCGTCGGCTTGTTGATCGATGCCGGCGGGGACGATCTTTATCGCGCGAACGGCCCGGTGCCGTCCGCTTACGACACGCCGGCGACATTCATGAGTTTCAGCCAGGGCGTAGGCTTCGGCATCCGGCCTTACGACCACGGCGGCTTCGGTGCATTGATCGATTACGCGGGCAACGATCGCTATGAGGGCGGCGAATTCAGCCAGGGCGGCGGTTACTTCGGCGGTACGGGCCTGCTCCACGACGCGGCGGGCAACGACTTCTACTACGGCAACCGCTATGCCCAGGGTTTCGCCTGCCACCAGGCCGCAGGACTTTTTTCCGACAGGGCGGGCGACGACGTTTACTGGGCCGTGCGCGCGGCGGCACAAGGCGCGGCGTGGGACCAGTCGGTCGCCATGATGTTCGACGGCGGTGGTAACGATTTCTATCGCGCGGAGTCGCTGGCGCAAGGCGCCGCCGCGCAGCAGTCGCGAGCGTGGCTGTTCGATGCCGGCGGGAACGACGTCTACTGGTCGTCCGTGGATTCGGCGCAAGGCGCGGCGACCGACAACGACTATCATTTTCGAGCCGACGATCCGGTTAAGAGCCTCGGGGTGCTGCTCGATGCCGGAGGCGACGACCGTTATTCCACGGGACTCGCCAACGGCGCAGTGCGCATCCGGCATGCATCCAGTAATGTGGACAGCGGCCGCGGCAACAGCGGCGTGGCCCTCGACGAATCGCCCTAAAGGCAATTGACGGCGGCAGGCCACCCGGACAGTGCGCTAGACTTGCCCCTCCTTACAGAAAGGCAGACCGACAGATGCCCTTCCTGACCACCGACGACGGCGTAAAGCTGCACTACGAGGAAAGCGGCGCCGGCTTGCCGATCGTGTTCGTGCATGAATTCGCCGGCGACTGGCGAACATGGGAGCCGCAACTGCGGCATTTCTCGCGCCGCTACCGCTGCATCGCGTACAACGCACGCGGCTATCCGCCTTCCGATGTGCCTGCGGATGTCGAACGCTATTCCCAGCAACGCGCGCGCGATGACATCCGCGCCGTGCTCGACGCACTGGGTATCGAACGCGCGCATATCGTCGGCAATTCCATGGGCGGTTTTGCCACGCTGCATTTCGGCATGACTTTTTCAGCGCGTGCGCTGTCGCTGGTCATCGCCGGTTGCGGTTACGGCGCCCATCCCGACCAGTACCAGACATTCCAGGCCCAGGCGCGTGAACTTGCGAAAACAATGCTGGAAAAAGGCATGGCCCACATCGCGTCGACTTACGGCCACGGCCCGGGCCGCCTGCCGCTGCGCGACAAGGATCCGCGCGGCTTCGCTGAATTCATCCACCATTTCTCGGAGCACTCTGCGCAAGGCTCCGCCAATACCATGCTGGGCTACCAGGCACGGCGGCCTTCCCTTTACAACTTGATGGCGGAGATGGCCGGCATCACCGCGCCGGCGCTGATCGTCGCCGGCGACGAAGACGATGCCGTGCTGGAACCTTCGTTGCTGATGAAGCGCACCATCCCCACCGCCGGCCTGGTGGTGCTGCCGAAGAGCGGACACATGACCAACCTCGAAGACCCGGCATTGTTTAACCGCATCGTGGAAGATTTCTTCCATCAGGTCGAGGCGGGCCGCTGGGGGCCGAAGGCCGTGAATGGTGATTAGTGATTGGTGATTGGTAAAAGCGGAAAAGCCAAAGGTACTAAAGTACTAATCTGCCAATTACCAATTACCAATCACCAATCACTGAATTCATGGAAGCCCTCTCCCATCTGCGCGTAATCGACCTGACGCGCGTGCGCGCCGGCCCGACCTGCGTCAAGCAGTTTGCGGATTGGGGGGCGGACGTGATCAAGATCGAGATGCCGGCGGAGTCGGGCGAGGACATCCTCGGCCCGCGCCAGGGATCGGATTTCCACAACCTGCATCGCAACAAGCGTTCGCTGACCCTGAACCTGAAGGACGCGCGCGGCGTGGAAGTGCTCAAGCGCCTGGCGAAAACCGCCGACGTGCTGGTGGAAAATTACCGGCCGGACGTGAAACACAAACTCGGCATCGATTACGCGACGCTCGAAAAGGAAAATCCGAAACTGATCTACGCGAGCATTTCCGGGTTCGGCGAGGACGGGCCTTATCGCGATCGGGCCGGTTTCGACCAGGTCGCCCAGGGCATGGGTGGCCTGATGTGGGTCACCGGTCTGCCGGGACAGGGCCCGGTGCGCGCCGGCATTCCGGTCGCCGATCTCAGCGCCGGGTTGTTCGCCGCGCTTGGCATCATGATCGCATTGCAGGAGCGCAGCCGTTCCGGCAAGGGTCAGTGGGTGCAGAGTTCGCTGCTCTCGTCGATGATCGCGATGATGGATTTCCAAGCCGCACGCTGGCTGGTGGAAGGCGAAGTGCCCGGACAGGCGGGCAACGACCATCCGACGTCGATGCCCACCAGCGTCTATCCGACCGCGGATGGTTTCGTGAACATCGCCGCGACCGGCAATCCGATTTTCGCGCGCATGGCCGACGCATTCGACGACCCAGCCCTCGCAAAGAACCCGGACTACGCCAATGCGAAACTGCGATCGAAGAATCGCGTCGCACTCAACGAAGGCATTGCCGTGCACACGCGTCGATTCAAATCCGCGGTGCTGATCGACCTGCTGGCGAAAGCCGGCGTGCCCTGCGGCCCGATTTACAAGCTCGACCAGGTTTTCGACGACGAACAGGTGCGCCACCTCGGCATGGCATTGCCGGTGCCCAGGCCCGAAGGCGGCGAAATGACTTTGGTCGGACCGGCGATCAAGCTCTCGCGCACGCCCGCGAAGATGAAGCGTACCGTCGGTGTGGCGGGCGAGCATAACGATGAGATCCTGCGTGGCCTCGGCTACAGCGACGCGGAAATCGCTGCCCTTCGCAGCGCGCATGTGATTTAGTGAATACTGAGTAAACCGAAGGCACCCCCTCTCCCCGGCCGTCTCCCGCCAGGGGAGAGGGGGTTTTGAGGCTTTACGGCTTTCAATCTCTCTCTCCCCTGGCGGGAG
>JANXVW010000248.1 GCA_025351455.1 Betaproteobacteria bacterium
CGCTTCGACAATTTCTCCGGCCATCTCGGTGTCGACTCGACCGGGTATTACCTGAGCAAAGTCGAAATTGGTTCGGGTGTGCTGACAGCGGAAGCCGAGGTGACGATCTCATCGAAGCAGGAACTCTCCGGTCAGGTCGACGTTGCAATCAAGGGCACTTCGGGACTGGTCAGCACGCCGCTTGCGCTTTCCGGAACCGTGCAGAATCCGTCGCTGTACCCCTCCAAAACGGCTTTGGCCGGCGCTGCGGCGGGCACGATGCTGCTCGGTCCCGGTCTGGGTACCACGGTGGGCATTAAAGCGGCGCGCATGACCCAGAAGCTCTTCGGCGGAAGGCCGAAAAAGAAAAAGTTCGAGCCGGCGCAGGCGGAAACAACTCAGCAGGTCAAGGATCAGGCAGCCGCCGAAGAAAACAAGCGGCCCGCGCCCGCACACACCGGGCGCTGATGCCCGCTAGCTGGTTACTTTCGCAATCGCTTCGGTCACGTGATCCAGGTTGCGCGTATTCAACGCCGCCACGCAGATGCGGCCGGTGTCGATTGCGTAAACCGAAAATTCATCGCGCAGACGATCTACGGCACCCTTAGAAAGCCCGGAATAGGAAAACATGCCGCGCTGCCTGGTCACATAGCCGAAGTCGGATTTTGGCAGCCGCGCGCTGAGTTTTTCCACCAGAAGGCGGCGCATTTCCCGGATGCGATCGCGCATCTGGCCGAGTTCCTTTTCCCACAAAGCGCGCAGTTCCGGGCTGGTAAGAACGGTAGCGACGATCTGGCCGCCGTGGGTCGGCGGGTTCGAATAGTTGGTACGCACGACGCGCTTCAACTGGCTCAGCACCCGCGCCGCTTCAGCGCTGTCGCTGGCGACGACACTCAGCGAGCCGATGCGCTCGCCATACAGCGAGAACGATTTCGAAAAGGAGTTCGACACGAACACCGGGCATCCGGCCTGCGCGAAGCGCCGCACGACTTCTCCGTCCGCGTCGATGCCGTCGCCGAAACCCTGGTAGGCGATGTCGACAAAAGGCATGAGCCCGCCGGATACGACGGCGGCGATTACCTCGGTCCATTGCGCGCCTGTCAGATCCACCCCGGTCGGGTTGTGGCAGCAGGCGTGCAGCACGACTATGCTTCCGGGCTGCAGCGCCTTGAGCGCGTCCAGCATACCGCTGAAATTGATGCCATGCGAGGGGGCGTGGTAGTAGGGATAGGTGTTGACCGTGAATCCGGCATTCTCGAACAGCGCGCGGTGATTCTCCCAGCTTGGGTCCGAAATCCACACCTGGGATTGCGGTAGCAGGCGGCGCAGGAAATCGGCGCCGACCTTCAGGCCGCCGGTTCCGCCTAGCGTCTGGACCGTGATTACCCGGTTTTCCCTGACTGCGGCGCTGTCCGCCCCGAAAACCAATTCCCTGACGACGCGGTCATAGGCAGGCAAGCCATCGATCGGCAGATAGCTGCGCGGAGCGGATTTTTCGGCAAGCAGCTTCTCCGCCTGGCGCACGCACTCAAGCAGCGGCACCTTGCCGTTGTCGTCGTAATAGATGCCCACGCCCAGGTTGACCTTGTGCGGATTCTTGTCGGCATTGAAGGTTTCCGTGACTCCGAGGATCGGGTCTTTCGGGGCCATCAGTACGGCAGCCAAGGGTGAGTTCAGGTGGGGTGCGTTCATCGTGATAACATCGAAAATTCGGCAAGGGCAACATTGTACCGTGACACTTACATTCCCCAATAGCCCGTTCCTGCTGCATCAGCCTTTCGAACCGGCCGGAGACCAACCCGAAGCCATTGCCGCCCTGGTTGAAGGATTGAACGACGGGCTGGCGTTCCAGACGCTGCTCGGCGTAACCGGGTCCGGCAAGACGTTCACCATGGCCAATGTGATCGCGCGGACCGGCCGGCCGGCGATCATCATGGCGCCGAACAAGACGCTCGCGGCCCAGCTATACGGCGAAATGCGCGAATTCTTCCCGGAAAACGCCATCGAGTATTTCGTTTCCTACTACGACTACTACCAGCCGGAAGCCTACGTTCCCTCGCGCGACCTGTTCATCGAAAAGGATTCGAGCATCAACGAGCATATCGAGCAGATGCGATTGTCAGCGACCAAATCGCTGCTCGAGCGCGACGATACCGTGATCGTCGCGACGGTTTCCGCGATTTACGGCATCGGCGATCCGGTCGACTACCACGGCATGATCCTGCATCTGCGCGAGAAGGAGCGCCTGAGCCAGCGCGACATCATTTCGCGGCTCACCGAGATGCAATACGACCGCAACGAGCTTGAATTCCGTCGCGGCGTCTACCGGGTGAGGGGCGACGTGATCGATGTTTTTCCCGCCGAGAATTCGGAAGTGGCCCTGCGCATTACCCTGTTCGACGACGATGTGGAGACCCTGAGCCTGTTCGATCCGCTGACGGGCCAGATCCTGCAAAAGATTCCCCGCTTCACCGTATATCCGTCGAGCCACTATGTCACGCCGCGCGCGACCACTTTGCGCGCAATAGAGGCGATCAAGGTGGAGTTGCGCGAGCGCATCGAATACTTCCAGACGACGGGTAAGCTGCTGGAGGCGCAGCGCATAGAGCAGCGCACGCGCTTCGACCTCGAGATGCTGAACGAACTGGGTTTCTCCAAGGGCATCGAGAACTATTCGCGCCACTTGTCCGGCCGCAAACCCGGCGAACCGCCGCCCACGCTGCTCGACTACCTGCCGCTCAACGCGCTGATGATCATCGACGAGAGCCACGTCACCATTCCGCAAATCGGCGGCATGTACAAAGGCGACCGCGCCAGAAAGGAGAACCTGGTCGACTACGGGTTTCGCCTGCCGAGCGCGCTCGACAACCGGCCGCTGCGTTTCGACGAATTCGAAAAAATCACGCCGCAGGCGATTTTCGTGTCCGCGACGCCGGCGGAGTACGAACGCGAGCATCAGGGACAGGTCGTCGAACAGGTGGTGAGGCCCACCGGGCTGATCGATCCGGAGATTGAAGTGCGTCCGGCCGCGACCCAGGTGGACGACCTTCTCTCCCAGATCACCGAGCGTGTCGGACGTAAAGAAAGGGTTTTGGTGACGACGCTCACCAAGCGCATGGCCGAGGATCTGACCGACTATCTCTCAGAGCACGGCGTCAGGGTGCGCTACCTGCATTCGGACATCGAGACTGTGGAGAGGGTGGAGATCATCCGTGACTTGCGCCTAGGCGAATTCGACGTGCTGGTGGGCATCAACCTGTTGCGCGAAGGGCTGGACCTTCCCGAAGTGTCGCTGGTCGCAATCCTGGACGCGGATAAGGAAGGCTTCCTGCGTTCGGAGCGGTCGCTGATCCAGACCATCGGACGCGCTGCCCGGCATCTGAACGGCAAGGCGATCATGTACGCGGACAGGATGACCAACTCCATGCATCGCGCGATCGCCGAAACCGATCGCAGGCGCCAGAAGCAGGTCAGCTATAACCTCGCCCACGGCATAACGCCGATCGGTGTGGTCAAGCGCATCAGGGACATGATCGGCGGCATCTACGATCCGTCCTCGCAACTGGATCGCAAAGCCGCCGAGAAGCTCGCAGCGTACGGCGCCATGAGCGAAAAGGACCTCGCGAGAGAAATGAAGCGCGTGGAGCGGGAGATGCTGGATAGCGCAAGAAATCTGGAGTTCGAGCGTGCCGCCCAGTTGCGCGACCAGTTGAAATCGCTCAAGGAGCTGGCTTTCGGCATCCCTGAAATCGACGATGCGCTGAGCGCAACGGGCACTGACGGCAAGGTCACGCCGATTTTGGCGGCGCGCAAACGCAAATCCTGATGCACGGGGACGCCAAGCCGTTGTCTGTTTTATTTTGCTGTATGGGAAATATCTGCCGATCCCCCACAGCGGAAGGCGTATTTCGCCGTCAGGTCATCGCGGCGGGCCTGGACAACCGCATTCGCATTGATTCCGCGGGAACGCATGACTATCACGTCGGACATGCGCCGGATCCGCGCAGCCAGGCCGCCGCGGCGGCGCGCGGATATGAGCTGGGCGCCTTGCGTGCACGGCTGGTGACACTGCAGGATTTCGCCGGCTTCGACTACATCCTGGCGATGGACAAGGGCAACCTCGCGGAATTGAGACGCATGGCGCCGCGCGAGTATCGATCCAAGCCGAGGCTGTTCATGGAATTCGGTATCCGGCATGCTGCCACCGAAGTGCCCGATCCCTACTATGGCGGCGCGGAGGGCTTCGAGCAGGTTCTCGACATGGCCGAAGATGCCTGCGCTGGCCTGCTCGTGGCCATGAAAAAAGAGCTCGGCTTGTCACCGAGCTCCTCCTGACCTACACCTTCCAGCTCCTGCTTTAACTCATTTTTGGCTAACCGGCCGCGTCGCTGTTGATCGATTGCTGTTTGCCTGCGGT
>JANXVW010000250.1 GCA_025351455.1 Betaproteobacteria bacterium
AACCGCTTCCGCAAGTTGCTCGTGCGCTATGAGAAGCTTGAGCGCAGCTTCCTCGCGCTTAACTATCTCGCCGCCGCGATCATCGCGTTTCGCAAGGTGCGTATGAAGATAAACATTATTTACGGATAATTTCTAAGTATCGTGGTATGAAGCGTCGCGATTTACTGCGACACCTCTCTTCCCATGGTTGCTCCCTTCGCCGGGAAGGCGGTAGCCATTCGTAGTGGCACAACCCATCATTGAATAAGCGCAGCGCCGTTCCCCGCCATGCGGAAATCAATGACAACCTGGCGCGGAAGATCTGCAAAGATCTTGGAGTACCGCAACCGTGACGCTCAACGAGTCATTCCATCCGACGCCTAACGGCGCAGTTGAATTTGGGCGTTGGGCATTTCGATAGTTCACGATGGCTAATTTATCGACCAAGTTCACAAAATCTGAGCGCGCTCTCTTGCGAGTGCTAACGGAGGAGGCTTGGGAGGCGGAGCTCGGAAAAGAGCTTGAAGAGCTATTCGAGGAATTCACGAAGTGGCTGGATCACGGTATGAGTGCACTGGACCTATCGGACGATCTGGCCACTTGGAGCCACTATGTCAAGCCAACTTGAAACGGTTGAAGCACAAGCGCTGAACCTGACGGCGGAGGAGCGCGCGCAACTGGCGGATCGGTTGCTCGCGAGCCTGTTTGAAGATCACGAGGTCGAAGATGACTGGGCTAATGAGGTCGAGCGCCGCATTTTTGAAATCGAGGGTGGGCGTTCCGAATTGATCCCGGCGGCCGACGCAATTGCACGGGCCCGCGCAGCAATCAAGTGATACCCTCGGTAAGTTCCGAGGCAGACTGGGAACTGAGCAGAGAGGCGCTTTTCTATGCGCGCAAGGGTGGCCCTGAGCTAGGGGCCGAATTCATCAACGAATTCGAGAGCGCACTCACGCTGCTCTGTGAACAACCGGGGCTTGGAGCAAATTGGCGGAACCGAAGACGTCGCTTCCCTATCCGCCGGTTCCCATTTAGCATCATCTACTACACGCCCGGGAACGAGCTGCGGGTGATCGCGCTTGATCACCATCGCCTGAAGCCCGGGTATTGGGCTGGTCGAAAATGAAGCACGGCTAGCATGGGACCGAGCCCCAACCATTCAATCGAACCGACCGGCCAACAGCGGCGCTCGCTTGCTGTTTGCCGGCTCATTGCTAGCGTTGGGCGCCATGATCTCGACACATAGATGGTCACTTGTCATTGCCGCACTCGTAGTGGTCGCATTCCGGGCGGGAAACATCAAATGAGATTGATCCATTTTTTTTGCGCGGTGACGGCACGCCGGTTGAATCAACGCTGGAGATAGCGCATGGCGACACTCTTCTTCGAAGACCTGGAAGTCGGGTCCGTACATCTCGGCCGGGAGTGCGATTGCGATCGGGACGAGATGCTGGAGTACGGCCGGCGCAATGATCCCTGGCCCATCCACATCGACGAGGCCGCGGCAATCCTCTCGCCATTCGGCGGACTCATTGCAAGCGGGGGTTACGTCATCACCTTGTGGTACCGCTCACTCGTCGAAATCTACAATACGCCGCAAGCGACCTGGGCATTCCTGGGCGGCCTTGACTGGAAGGTCAAATTCCGCGCTCCGGTTCGCGCGCAGGACACGCTGCGGGTGAGAGTAACGGTGAAAGACAAGCGGCCCTGGATCAAACCCGGGCAAGGCATGGTCACGCTCTTCAACGAGCTCCTGAATCAACGATCGGAGGTGGTGTGCAGCGCCGAGGTGATTGTGCTGCTGGCTACCCGTCCGGATAGTGCCGCACCAGGATCCTGAATGGATGGACGCCAGAGCCGATTCTCAATCACGCCCAGTCGCGGCTGCAAAATAACACTGAGCATATTTTCTTCAGTCAATCATCTACGCCTTGCCGACCCGATGCCAAGTTCAACTCCCCGCGACAGTACGGAATCTTCCGATCGTTCGTTGCCGACCATCCAATGGACCGAAGCGGGTCAGGATTGGGCGGCGCGCTGGCGCTCGGAACGCGGCGCGCCGCCGCCGAAGCGGGTCGTCCTGGCGGACGATACCGTCACGGCGGACGTCGCCTATCGGTTCGCCTGCGAAGGCACGGCACTGCTCTGGCGCGGCGATTTCAACAACGCCACGCAATTGCTGCAGGCCATGGCGCGGCGCGCCGATAAAACGCCCGCGCGCAAGCAAAGAAAGTCGGCAAAGGACGCTGCCCCGGCGGCGTTGCCCGCCGATGTTTTTCACCAGTTTCGCCAGGCCCAGTCGCAGCGCGCGCGCATTCTGGGTTCGCTGTTGCTTCCCTTCAATGAAGACTATGGCATCGCGCTGCGCCGCGCGCCCGATGCACGGCAAGCCTGCGCGGAAGCCTGGGGCCCCGCGCAGCCGGATGCGGGTCCGTCGGTAGCGTCCCTGCGCGAACTGCTGGGCATGATCGGCGCGCACGAGTGGCGAAAAAAAGGCGTTGAAATCCCCGCGCTCGGCGATCCTCCGAACAATCGCATTCATGCGCACTACGGCGTGTTCTCCCCGGTGCGAGGGGAGTACGTCAACCTGGTCGCCTCGGCGCCGCTGCCGCCGACCGGCCAGGAAAAATTCACGGCCTTCGACATCGGCACGGGCACCGGCGTGCTGGCGGCCGTGCTCGCGCGACGTGGCATCGAGCAGGTCGTCGCCACGGACCAGGATGCGCGTGCGCTGGCATGCGCCCGCGAAAACATCGAGCGTCTGGGCGTCGGCGCGCAGGTGCAGGTCGTGGAAGCCGACCTTTTTCCGCCGGGCCGCGCATCGCTCGTGGTGTGCAATCCGCCCTGGTTGCCGGCGCGGCCAGGCTCGCCCCTCGAGGCCGCGGTATACGACGAGGACAGCCGCATGCTGCTCGGATTTCTGCGTGGCCTGGTAGCTCACCTCGTGCTGGGCGGCGAGGGCTGGCTGATCCTGTCCGACATTGCCGAGCACCTGGGCTTGCGCTCGCGAGCCGACCTGCTGGCCGCGTTCGAGCGCTGTGGCCTGAAGGTCGTGGCCCGAATGGACGCCAGGCCGCGGCATCCCAAGGCATCCGACGCAAGCGATCCGCTGCACGCCGCGCGCGCGGCCGAAATGACCTCGCTCTGGCGCCTGGCCGCCGGCATGGTTTCGACATCCTGATCTCGTTCCCGATATCATTCACATCGCCCCAACCACAAACAACCGACGCAGACCGGCGGCAAGTTCGAGCCGGCAGGATTCCAGATGAAGCATCCCATGAACGTGGACGAAGTACTTGCGCAGGATTTCCGCACGTTGCCGGAGCTGATCCGCTTGCACGCCGGACAACGGCCAGGGCATGTCGCCCTCAGCCAGGACGGGCGCTCGCTGAATTACCGCGCTCTCGATGAACTGGCGGACCGCATTGCAGCCTCGCTGCAGCGCGATGGCGTGAAGCCCAGACAGGCGATTGCGATCTGCGCCGGGACATCGATCGAATATGCCGCGGTATTCATGGGGGTTTTGCGCGCCGGTGCCGCGGTCGCGCCGCTGGCGCCATCATCGACTGCTGCAAGCATCGCGACCATGGTTGCCGACGCCGGGGCCACGCTGTTTTTCGTCGATGAGACCGTCGCGAAGGCACTCCAACCGGTTCGTGACCGGATTGCCGCGAAGTGGATTGCCCTGGACGATTCGACGGCGGGAAAATCATTGCGCGAATGGCTGGTTGCGGAAGGCACAGTGCCGGCAACCGTTACTGCCGAGCCGGACGCGCCATTCAACCTGATCTATTCGTCCGGCACGACGGGCACGCCAAAAGGCATCGTGCAATCGAACCTGATGCGCTGGCGGCAATGGCAACGTGCGCACGCCTACGACTACAAGGCGGACTCGATCACCATCGTATCGACGCCGCTGTATTCGAACACCACGCTGGTGAGTTTCCTGCCGACGCTCGCCGTCGGCGCCAGCGTGGTGCTGATGGCGAAGTTCGACGCGGCCGGATTCCTCGATCTGGCGCAAAAACACCGCGCGACCACGGCGATGCTGGTGCCGGTGCAATACTCTCGCATCATGGCGTTGCCGGATTTCGAGCGCTACGACCTGTCGAGTTTTCGCGCGAAGTTCTGCACCAGCGCGCCCTTCGCCGCCAATCTGAAGGCCGACATCCTGAAGCGCTGGCCGGGACGCCTGATCGAGTATTACGGCATGACCGAGGGCGGCGGCACCTGCGTACTGGAAGCAAGCCAGTATCCACACAAGGTGCACACCGTCGGCACGCCCGCGCCCGGCCACGACATCCGTCTGATCGACGACCAGGGCAGCGAACTGCCGCCGGGCTCCACCGGTGAAATTGTCGGGCACTCGGAGGGCATCATGACCGGCTATCACAATCAACCGGCCAAGACGGCGGAAGCGCAGTGGTATGACCCGACCGGCAAGCGTTTCATCCGCACCGGCGACGTCGGCCGTTTCGATGAGGACGGATTTCTCATATTGATGGATCGCAAGAAGGACATGATCATCTCCGGCGGTTTCAACGTGTATCCGAGTGATCTCGAAGCGGTGTTGCGCGGGCATGCCGACGTGTCGGAAGCCGCGGTCGTCGGCGTGCCCTCCGAGCGCTGGGGCGAGACCCCGGTTGCCTTCGTGGTGGCGAAGCGCAAAGATCCGCAACTGCCGACGACCTTGCTCGAGTGGACCAACAGCCAGCTCGGCAAGACGCAGCGGCTCGCGGCGGTCGAACTCGTCGATTCGCTGCCGCGCAGCGCCATCGGCAAGGTGCTCAAGCGCGAACTGCGCGAGAGCTACAGCCAAAGGGCGATGGCTTTACCATGATCAATCGGTGGCGAGGTACGGGCAAGGATGTAGAATGAAACCTTAAGCGAGCCGCAGAGAAAACGCAGAGAAAACCATGGACTGGAAACCCTACATTGCTGTTGATCCGCAAATCATGCACGGAATGGTTTGCTTCCGCGGTACTCGTATTCCGGTTTCCGTCGTGCTTGACAATCTGGCGGCCGGTGAATCGCCCGAACGCATACTCGACCAGTATCCTTCGCTGAAGCCAGAGCACGTGCCTGCCGCGATTGCCTATGCCGCAGACCTCGCACGCGAGCGCGTGTTGCCGATCCCGGCCTGATTCTGCCGCGTGGGGCCACGCTTCAAGCTCGACGAAAATATTCCACGCGAGGGTGAAGCCCTATTCCATGACGCCGGTTACGATTGCCATTCGGTGCTCTCGGAGAATCTCGCCGGCTGCGGTGATGGGAAACTAATCGAGGTTTTCCGGCAGGAGCAACGAGTCTTGATCACGCTGGATCTCGATTTTTCCGACTTGCGGCTATTCCCTCCATCGGCGCACGTAGGCATCTGGATTTTGCGCCCGGCCATGCAAAATGTGATGGCCATTGTGAAGTTGCTCGAACGCGGCCTGCACATGCTCAAGACCGAACCCACGAATCGGCGCCTGTGGATCGTCGAGAACGAACGTATCCGGATTCGCGACTAGCCTGGCGGTGGATCGAACAATATGTTTCTGCTATGACTGATCCACAAAATTTTCCCGAAGGCCGCATCACAACCGAGCTGCGCGACGGGCTGTTCCTGATCGGCATCGACCGGCCGGCGAAGCTCAACGGCTTCACGCCGGTCATGCTGCGCGGCATGGCGCAGGCGTACACGCGCTATGAACAGGAAAGCGAAGCGCGTTGCGCGGTGGTGTTTGCCGAGGGCGCGAACTTCACGGCAGGGCTCGATTTACCGAAAGTCGCGCCTTATCTCGGCAGCAACACTTTGCTGGTGGAAGAGGGCGAGATCGACCCGTT
>JANXVW010000280.1 GCA_025351455.1 Betaproteobacteria bacterium
TCGCCCTCGCGCAGGACCCGGCGGCCGATGCCGATCAGGCGCTTCGCGGGCGTATTGGAATACGCGTGAACGGAAATCGTTATTTTGGAAACCTCATCCCGGATTGAAGTCGGGAGTTTTTCCATCTCGACCACCGTATCGCCCGCCGCATCGGCGGCGGCGATGTCGACTCGCCGCTCCGGCGGCGGCGCCGTTTTCCCCGGTGCAAGGGAGTGCGCTTCGGGCAACACATGATCGGGCTTCGCCTGCGATGCGATTTCAGATGCCTCGGGCGCGGCCGGGCCCGGTCTCGAGTCGATCGGCTTCGATTCAATTGGCTTGACCGCGGCAGGTTCCGGCTGCCATGGACGCAGCCAGCCAATCGCCACGCCCCCGCCGATCAGGATCGCGGCGAGCAAGGCGTAAGTCAGATACGCCGGCCGTTTGCGCACGACCGCGGAGGGCTGCAAGGTGAGCAGCGTCGGCGCCGCGTTGCGTCGGCGTTGTTGATCGGACTTGCGCAAAGCATCGAGGATATAGGACATGTCTACCGGCTCCCTTGCCTGGTCAGCAGTTCCGGCGCCGATCGATCCCCCACGCCGGCGAGGCGTACCACGGTCTGGGGTCCCACCATGCCGTCCGGAATCAATCCCTGCGCGAGTTGGAACTGTTTTATCTGACGCTCCAGCGCGTCGTCGAACACCGGGGCCTTCCCGGAATCGGCAGCCTGCCCTTCCGCCTGCGCGAGTTGGCCGATCAGCCATTGCACTGCCGGTCCGCGCTCGCCCGCGCGGATAGTCTCGCGCGCCTCCGTCGGCAGGCGCCAGAACAACGTGTATTGCCCGGACCATTGCGTCGCCAGCGCACCAAGCGCCACCGCCCGTGTTTCGGTGCCGATGACGAACGTGGCGCTATTGTCGTCGAGCGCAATCAACGCAGCCTGGAACGGGCCCTTGTCATCTCGCATGACGAGCACTGCGGGCCGGTTCAACTGACGCAGCTCATCCAAGCCGGCACGGGCGCTGCGACAGCGCAGGCCCAGACTTTCCGCCTGCCGGCACGCGTCCGCCCATTGATAGTCGGCGCCCCATGCGCGGAACAGCGCGGCGTAAGCGAGCTGCTCGCTGCGCGCGCGCGGCTCGGCCGCCGGCCAATCCAGCGTGCCCGGCAGCGGCGCTGCCGGTGCGACCGCCTTCACCGCAATATCTTTTGCCGGAGTCTGTTTCGCCGGACTCGTGGCAATCGGAGCAGCGGGTCTTGCCATGGCCGCAAGCGCCGCCGCTGTTGCGATTTCACGTTGTTCCAACCGATACAGCGTCATCGCCAGCGCACCGACGAGCATCGCAATCAGGATCATGAGCAGAGGCATCACCAGACTGCGATGCCGTGCTTCGGGAGATACTTCGCGCGCAGCCTGCTCGAGCGTCGCACGATCGACCCGCTCCTTCTCCTGCACATAAGTGCCGAGCAGCGCGCGATCGCACAGCACGTTAATGACGCGGGGGACGCCGCCGCTCAAGCGATACAGGCGGCCCATCAACGAAGCCGGAAACAACTGACGTTTTGCGCCTGCGATCTCGAGCCGATGCCGCACATACGCAACGACTTCCGCCTTCGTCAGCGGCCCGAGGTGATAGCGCGCGATGATGCGTTGGCTGAGCTGGCGCAGTTCAGGTCCCTCCAGTATCACCGCCAGCTCGGGCTGGCCGATCACGATGATCTGCAGCAGCTTGCGCTGGTTCGTTTCCAGATTGGTGAGCAGCCGCATCTGTTCCAGCACCTCGGCAGAAAGGTTCTGCGCCTCGTCGATGATCAGCACCGTGTGCCTGTCCCGGGCATGGGCGTCGAGCAGGTACGCATTGATGCAATCCACGAACACCTTGACGCTGATGTTGCCGGGCGGGACGGTGATGCCGAACTCGATGCAAATCGTCGAGAGCAGTTCCCCGACCGTCAGCCTGGGATTGAAGATATAGGCCACATCGCAGGACGCGGGGATCTGCTCCAGCAGGCAGCGGCATACCGTGGTCTTGCCGGCCCCCACCTCGCCCGTGAGCAGCACGAACCCGCCACCGCCGTTCACGCCATAGAGCAA
>JANXVW010000295.1 GCA_025351455.1 Betaproteobacteria bacterium
GAAAAAACGTGACTTTGTTTTTTTTGAAGAGATACAGAATGCCGTCGTTGTTCTGCTTGACGACTTTATCCTTGCGCTTGAGCATCTGTGAGACATCAAAACTCAGGGTTCCAAACTTGATGCCATGTTCCGCGAATCCATGAGCTGCGTGATCGTAATTCTCCGACGACTGCAGCAGCGCCTTGGATGGAATACAGCCGACGTTGGTGCAGGTACCACCCGGTGCGGGTTTGCCATCAGCAGTCTGCCATTCATCGATACAGGCAACCTGCATGCCCAATTGCGCCGCGCGGATCGCAGCAATGTAGCCGCCGGGGCCGGCGCCGATGACTACGATGTCGAAGTTTTTGGCCATATTACGATGTTTGTGTGAAGTAACTTGAGAGTGCGAAGTTTACCCCGGGCGTGACCTTATGTGGCCAAGCGGAACATCTCCATGGTCGCGGGATCTTGCCTTTCGACGATGAATTTCTCGATGAAATCGCGTTGGGGGTTATTCAAGAGAAATTCGGGCAGGGTCTGGCGTAAGGCATTGGCGACAACCAGTTCCGAGGGTGGAATGCCAGGACGGATCGTGCGCAACCAGGACCGGAAGGAATTCCAGACCAGCGCGGGAAAGGCGACGGACAGGTACTGAAGCAGTCCCTGACAGATGATGCCGGCCTGGATGAAGACATGATAGGCGTGGATCTTGCGTTTGATGGCGTTGCGGTAGTCAAGCGACTCGCGATGAAGATGTTGATTGCCGTTTCCGCGGCGCAGTGGCTTCATGTCCTGCATCCAGAAATGATAGGCGAATGAGCCAATCAGTCGCACGGCCTGTTTGAAGCTAAATTCAATCTTGAAACGCAGGCCATACAGACGAATGATGTCGATGGCGCTCAAGGTGAGGTCCGTGCACATCAACAGGCAGGCGCCTCGGGAAGGATGAATGACCGTCACGAAGCGCACCAGGCGGCCGACCGGGCGCCACAGTAAATCGCAGACCCGATACTGGATCGTGACGTTGTGTTCGCCATAGACCGGGCTTGCGGCCGATTGCATGGTCTTGGGGTCCTTGAACAACGAGTTAAGCTTGAGCTTGGTGCCGTAGAGCCGGGGACGGCCCCTTTTGCGCGGGCCACAGTGCGAATGCGGGACATAAGCGACCGCATTAGATTTTACCCGGCTGACCAAGTGGTTGTTCTGATCGAGTAATCCCTTGATGATTTTGCGGGCGGCATAGTAGGCGTCGGCCACGAAATAGAACGGGTCGTTGATGCCCACGATGGCGAGCAGCGCGATCATCTTGTCGAGCAAGGTGCGCCGATCACGATTGGACCACACCAGCCCTTCGTGGATGCGCGCGGCCAGTGGTACGGCGAAGGTGCTGTGGGCGGCTTCAACGAGCAGGCTCACGGCCTGTAGGGAGTGACCCATAATATATTCTGGTTTGGTGTTGGAGTCCGATTGCTGGTGCAGCAGCTTGACGCCGGGCATTTTCTTGCCGCACTTGGGTATCTTGATGCCGTCGCCGACCAGCACCCGCCGGCCATTGACGCGTAGCGGCTGAGGGAACAGCCGCAGCACGGCCTGGGTCCACAGGGCGCAGAGCCGATCGAGCTTCACGGCGCTGCTGTGAAAGTTCTCGCGCAACTGGTTGTAGAAGCGGGGCTTAAGCTTGAGCGCGCGCACGATGCTGGTGACGCCCAGCAGCTCGGTGCGTACGGTGAGGCCGGCCACGGCGGTGACAAACCACAGGAAGCTACGTTGGCGCGAGAACGCCGGGCGCAGCAACCAGATCGCGTTACTCCAGGCAATCCACAGTGACATGGTTTCTCCTATCGATGGTTGTTGACATGGTAGAGCACTAATATGCTATACTTCGTCAGGAGAAAGTACAAGCTCAATCTTCTTAAAGGAGGCGCGCCCGCACAGGCGTGTGGGCAAATGACCAACAAACGTCTCGATCAGATCCGCAAACGTATTCACCAGATCAAGGCAGAACTGGCCGCAGTCGATGACATGCGACCGGGCTCCCTCACCCGCCAGTACAAGGATCCGGAGAACCAAAGCGGGGCCTACTACCAACTGAGCTACACACGGCAGATGAAGAGCCGAACCGAGTATGTCGCACGCGAGAACGTGCGCGAGGTGCGCCGCGAGATCGCCAACTACAAACGTTTCAAAGCCCTGAGCGAGGAATGGGGCGACTTGGGCATCGAGCACAGCCGCCTCAAGATAAAGCTCGCACGCAGACCCTGAGCCGGCGGTGGTATGCTTAGTTCATGGGCAAACGACAAAAGAAGCATCCCTTCGAGGACAATCCATTCCTTGAGGGCTTTTCCGAATGGATGGGCTCGGCCGAAGGCGAGCTTTCCGGTGAAGTGTTAGATGCGGTCTAGATGTTGCTGGAAACAGCTCAGGTCGACGCGAACAAGCGCAAGATTATCTGGGAAGATGGCAAACGGTTGTCCATTCCCGCTTGCGTGCAGCGCATTCACGCGGACAACCCAGACTTTCCGCCCGAGCTGATCGAGGAGCATCTGATCGGATGGCTGCAGATGGAATATGCACCGCCCGACTATTCTGAAAAACAACTGGCCGAGCTAGCAGCCTGTCGGACTTAACGAAAAAGCTTCGCACGATTCGCTTGGTGATGCGCACAATGAATTTCCACACGTCCGTTTGTTCGCTGTTTAATGCGGCGCACACCGGACATCCTGGTACGTTTCACCAGCTTTGTCGGATGATTTCGCATTGAAAAATTCATCCTTTCTTGACCGGTTTAGGCTAAGTCCGACAGGCTGCTAGACCGGCTCACCGAGGAGTGGATCGATGTTCACCAGCGGCAAGCCGAGGCCGCCGGAAAACGCGGGAGAACTCCGCACTCTTGAGTTTACTTGAGATCAAAAACAAATATCAATCGTTTATTGACGAAGATTATCTTTCAAATGAATTGCTGGGGTATGTTTATCTGGATATGGGCGATAAGGAAAACGCTTTTAATTCATTCACAAAAGCCAGAATAATTGCGGAAAAAATACCGCAGGAAAACAATCAAACCGAGTGGCCGATACTGGCGTCACGGCTGAAGC
>JANXVW010000310.1 GCA_025351455.1 Betaproteobacteria bacterium
GCTGATTGGAAGTCCTTTCCCCCGTCTCCAGCGCCAAGGTCACCTCGGTCCGACGGATCGGGCTCCAGATGGCCGACAACTGGTAGAGACGGCTCTTGTCCTCACGCGAATTGGCCACCACGACAATCCCGGAAGCGCCGAGGAATTTGTCGGTCACGTAGGCAGCTTTCGCCCTCAATGAAATCTTGGGGATGATGGACCAGGTGGGGGCCAGGCTCAAACCGGTAGACCGCACATAGTTAGTCCCCAGTGTTTCAAACTCGGCAATTTCTCGCCAGGTCGCGAGCTCCAAACCTACTTTTCCATCCGGTAGCCAGTTGTAGGTGATGCGCCAGGTCGGCCCGCTGAAATTACGGGTGGGCGACTGGTCGAACGTGCGCTCGGTGTGCCCGAGCCGGAATACAAAGTCCGATGCGCCGCTGGCGCGCCAGTGCGCCACGACGTTGTATTCGTTTTCCCGATACGCATTGTCCAGCCCGCTGGTGGTCACGGGATTGCGGTTGGGGTAATGGGCGTTCGTGAGCCGATATTGAAGCCCCACGGTATTCTGCGCCGGGGTCACCCAATTCACGGTGAACGCCGTGCTGTCGACCTTGGAGTCGAAAATTTTCTGGGGCTCAGCACTATGACGGTTGTCGTACCGGCTCAGGTCCAGTGTGAATCTCAGATGCGAATGAATATTGTAATTCGCCGAGCCATAGGTTCGCCCCTGATCGATCATGTCCTTGATGTTTTGTTGCAAATTGGCGAAGTTCGCAAGGTAGCGCCGCTGTCCGACTCCGAGAGTTCCGTCCCAGAAATTTCCTACTTGCCACTTCCATTCGCCGCGCCCATCGTACGAATCGTTGTTCAAGTTATCGAAATTCTGGAACCGGTAGTCGTCGACATTGGCTTCCACAAGAAATCTCTGGCGGCTGACCTTCGCTTCGTATTTACCTCCGGCCCCGATACGATAAATGTTGTCGCTCTTGTCCGAGGAACCGATCACCGGCTGGGGGTCCACTTCGGAAGGCAATCGGAACAGGTTGCTGTCGTGCGTGATACTGCCGGAAACCTGCAGGTGCAGGGGCCTATCCTCCTCCGGCTCCAGTTGTAGCTGGGCGAAACCCTGGCGCGAAGCCAGGAAAAGGCCGCACAGAATTGCAAACCTCGATTTGTTCATCGCTTCCTGCCTATCGGGTTCAAAAGATTTCGTTTCATCTCAAGCAAGATTGTTACGGCGAAGACCCATAAAGCCACGTCGCCGCATGCTGCTGTAATAAGGTTAGCGCGATTGCGCTCTCAGCTGCAGGATTTCCTGAAGCCACAGAAGTGTTGATCCAATATCGTCCCCCGGCCGGCTTGCGGGCTTTCCGATATCGCGATTGCATCGTGCCGCCCCGCTGCCGGTCTGCTGTCTCCCCTACTTGGGTTCTGCGGATTCACAGAGTAAGTGCAACACCTTGATGCCTGACGCTGCATTCGGGATCAATAATGCTGGCAAGCCTCTATCTGACCGTCAGATTGGTTTGCTGCCACCGCCAGGCATCGGCGCACATTTCTTCGATCGTGCGCGTCGCCTGCCACCCCATCAGTTTGAACGCGAGCGATGGATCCGCGTAGGACTCTGCTACATCACCCGGTCGTCGCCCTACGATGTGATAGTCGATCCGCTTTCCGCTGGCTACGGAAAATGCCTTTATCATCTCCAGCACGCTGTATCCCCGGCCGGTCCCGAGGTTTACCGTTAGCACGTGCGGGCGATCGACCAATACCCGAAGCGCGGCGAGGTGGCCCTCTACCAGATCGACCACATGAACGTAATCACGGACCCCCGTCCCATCGGGCGTCGGATAATCCGCGCCATAAATTGAAAGCTGCTGTAAGGTCCCCGCTGCAACTTGGGCGATGTAGGGCATAAGATTATTGGGCGCACCCTGAGGGTCTTCACCGATCAATCCGGATTCATGGGCGCCTACCGGGTTGAAGTAGCGCAGAAGGGCAATACGCCACGCCGGGTCGGATCGCGCCAGGTCTCGAAGAATGTCCTCGATCATCAGTTTGCAACGGCCATACGGATTCGTGACGTTAAGCGGGAAATTCTCGGTTATCGGCACCGTGGGCGGATCGCCGTAGACCGTGGCCGATGACGAAAATACCAGCGTCTTCACGCCCGCTTCCGCCATCGATTCCAGGAGCGAGATCGTGCCCGTCACGTTGTTATCGTAATAAAGCAGTGGCCTCGATACCGATTCACCCACCGCTTTCAATCCGGCGAAATGCAGCACAGCGTCGAACGAATGCTTGGAGAATAATTTTCTCAATCCCTCCCGATCGCGCATATCGAGGTGCGCGAATCCGGGCCTGCGGCCGGCGATCGTCTGGATCCGGTCGATGACCGAGGGCTTGCTGTTGCCGCAATTATCGGCGACGAACACTTGATGGCCCGCGCCCAACAGCGCGACGACGGCATGCGAGCCGATATACCCCGCGCCACC
>JANXVW010000326.1 GCA_025351455.1 Betaproteobacteria bacterium
CACGCCGACCTGGCCGGATGTCGCATTCGAAGCGCAAATCGAAAATGTCGCTGCCTTCATCGATCCGTCGACCCATGCCGTTCAGGTGCGCGCGTCCATTAACAACCGAGATCGCCGCTTACGGGCAGAAATGTACGTGACGGCCGAAACGACGATCAGAAAATCGGGTGCATTGCGAATTCCCGCCGCTGCCGCCTTGTTGATGGGTGACCGGTACTATGCCTTCGTTGACGAATCCCAAGGGCGTTATCTGCGCCGCTCGTTGCAGGTAGAGGAAGTAGGCTTCGGCACGCTGCGCGTAACGAAGGGGCTCAATCCGGGCGAAAAAGTGGTCAGCGAAGGAGCGCTGCTGTTGCAGCAGATCCTGTCGGCAAAGCGCTGAGCGTGCGGCACGCATGATCAAACGCCTGATCGGTTTCGCATTAAGCCAGCCGCTGTTCGTTGTTCTTGGCCTATTCATTTTCATTGGTGGCGGCCTGATTGCCTTCAAGAACTTGCCAGTCGAGGCCTTTCCCGACGTTACGGATACGCAAGTAACCGTCATTACCCTGTTCCCGGGCCGGGCCGCGGAAGAAGTGGAAAAGCAGGTCACGATACCCCTCGAAGTCGCATTGTCGGGAATACCGAATGCGGTTCGTTTGTTTTCGCACACCCAGTTCGGACTGTCTTACCAGGTCGTGACGTTCAACGACGACGCGGGCGATTATTTCTCCCGTCAACTGGTCGCGGAACGGTTGCGCAACATCGATCTGCCAGAGGGCGCACGTCCCGACATGGCGCCGCTGACATCGGCGATCAGTGAGATCTACCGGTATCGTATTCAGGCCGACAATCTCTCGTCGACGGACTTGCGCACGCTGCAGGACTGGGTAATGGAGCGTCAGCTAAAAACCGTTCCCGGCGTCGCGGACGTCGTGAGTTTTGGCGGGCTCGTAAAGACCTATGAAGTGCAGCCCGATTTACCTCGAATGCGGCACTTGAAAATCTCCCTGCAGCAACTCGCGGCAGCGCTCGGGCGTTCCAATGCCAATGCGGGGGGGGGTTATGTCGAGCACGGCCAACAGCAATTTCTGATCCGCGGCATCGGCTTGCTACGCTCCGCGGCGGACGTGGAGAACGTGGTGGTGGCGCAAAACAAGGGCGTGCCCATCCTCGTGCGCGACATTGCCCGCGTAAGGATCGGTGCGTTACAGCGCCAGGGCCAGGCCGGCCAAGACGATGACGACGACATCGTCTATGGAGTGGTGCTAATGCGTAAGGGTGAAAATCCTTCCTTGGTACTCGATGCGCTAAAACAGAAGGTCGCTCAAATCAATCGCACGTTGCTGCCACCGGGTGCGAAAGTCGTGCCGTTTTACGATCGCACGTGGTTGATCGAGAGGACACTAAAAACGGTATTCACCAATCTCGTCGAAGGAGCTTTGCTGGTCTGCCTGGTGCTTTATCTTTTCCTGTCCAACGCCCGCGCGGCGGCGATTGTGGCGGCAGTGATTCCTCTCGCGCTGTTGGGAACATTTCTTGGATTGCGTTTCGTGGGGATTCCCGCGAACCTGCTTTCGCTCGGCGCAATGGACTTCGGCATCATCGTTGATGGTGCCGTGATCGTCGTCGAGCACATATTCCAACAGCTTTCGCTCTTGCCACCCGAGGCAGACCGCCGCACCCGCCTGGAGTCCGTATTGCACTCCGCCACGGAAGTGGGGCGTCCGACCTTTTTCTCGATGGTGATCATTATTGCTGCGCACATCCCCATCTTTACGCTGCAGCGCCAGGAGGGTCGAATCTTTGCGCCGATGGCCTATTCGGTAACGTCTGCGTTGATCGTATCGCTGCTGGTCTCCCTCACGCTGGTGCCTTTGCTGTCATTGTGGCTTCTGGGCGGCCGCAAATTGCCGTCGGCAGAAAATCGTCTCCTGCGCGCATGTAAGGCCGTTTATGCGCCCACACTCACGTGGGCCCTCATTCATGGCAAAACGCTGTTCGCCATCGCCGCGATTGCTCTTGTCGCCTGCGGAATTGGTGCCGCACGGCTCGGCACGGAGTTCCTGCCCGAGCTCAATGAAGGCAGTATATGGGTGAATGTTCAACTCGAACCAAGCGTATCCGTTACCGAAGCAGCCTTGCAGGTGCGGCACATTCGCGACTTATTGCGCGCAACGCCGGAAGTTCAGAACGTTTATTCAAAACTCGGACGCCCGGAGGATGGCACAGATCCCAAGCTCGTAAGCCAGGTTGAGGCGCTGGTCGTACTGCAGCCCGAGGAAAAGTGGCGCGCGGGCATGACAAAAGAGCAAATTTTGGCGCAGCTCGACGCCTCCGTTGACCAACTTCCGGGGCTACAAGCGAGCTTCTCCCAGCCCATTCGGGATAACGTGCTTGAGAGCATTTCTCAGGTGGACGGGCAAGTTGTAGTCAAGGTGATGGGGGATGACCTGGCGCAGCTCAATGCCATTGGGCGCGCGGTCACTAGTGAAGTCCGTGGCGTCGCTGGCGTATCCCGTGCATTCATAGACCGCGACGGTCAACTACCCCAATATCGCATCGAGATCGACCGCGCACGTGCCGCGCGCTACGGGCTCAATGTTGGTGATATAGAGGACGTCATTGAGACGGCATTGGGCGGCAAGGAGAGCACGTCGATATGGGAAGACGAGCGGCGCGTTTCCGTTATGGTCCGCCTGCGCGAAAGCGACCGTGACCCGGTGCGGCTCGAGCATCTCTTGGTAGCGACCCCCGACGGGGCGTTCATTTCCCTGTCGCAGGTCGTGAATTTTCGCGTTGAAAGCGGCGCAATGGATATTGCCAGGGAAAACGGTCGCCGCGTACTCTCGGTAGGCATCTTCATCGCCGGTCGCGACATGGGCAGCGTTGTAAAGGATATGCAGGAGCGCGTAGCCAAGGCGGTTACGCTTCCAGTGGGTTACCAGATTTTCTGGTCTGGCGAGTTCGAAAACCAGGAACGCGCGATGAAAAGGCTGGCGTGGGTCGTGCCGCTCTCCATTTTGACCATCTTTGTCCTGCTTTTTGACGCCTTCAAGTCGCTGAAGGACGCTACGCTCATTATCGCGAATATACCCTTCGCGATGATCGGCGGCGTTTTCGCTTTGCTATTGACCGGTATCCCTTTGTCGGTGTCGGCAGCGATCGGCTTTATTGCCCTGTTTGGCCAGGCGGTGCTCAATGGCGTGGTAATGCTGTCGCATTTTGGACGACTGCGCGAACGCGGGAAAACGCTGTACGACGCGGTTCACATAGGATCTCTGGATCGCCTAAGAACCGTCATCATGACCGCCCTTTTGGCAATGTTGGGGCTCTTGCCCATGGCTCTTTCTCACGCGATCGGGTCGGAAACCCAGCGGCCGCTGGCGATTGTTGTGATAGGTGGACTCGTATCGGCTACGTTCCTGACGCTGCTGGTGTTGCCCGCGCTATATCTTTGGGCACACAAACCCCGTGCCAATCGCGCACGCAAGATATACCCTTAAATTATCCGATTGACGCAAAACAGCCGCGGGTCATCCTCCATCGGGCCATTCGGATGGAATACGTCGTTGCCTAAAGAAGTGGTCCCGCAAATCGGAACAGGGCTATTAGTGGAAACTGCGGGTATAAAGCCGGACCGGATACGGTCTGAAAAAAAGGAGTTTTTGATGGTGAAGAAGAAGGCATCGGCGTGGCGCACGCTGCGCGCCTGTTGATTTTCACGACAGATTGACCCGTGTTTTCTCCGCGCGACTGACCCGCAATAACGATGGCAACTTATTGAGCCGCTTCGAGTGAGCCCCATTCTGCGTGGTTGAACGTTGCCTGGAAAAGCCGACATGAATTAGGTCAGTAGACTGCGAAAATCAACAACTCATACCAAACGGCGAAAGCTCCTTCCTTTATTGTGATAGCTCGACTGACCGCTTTGGGCCGACTCCGGGCGGTTCGTAGGAGGACGGGTTGTGCGAATATCTTATCGGTCGATTAACGCGATTCCGATGTGCAATTGTTCCACACTTGGGCGGAACAAATACGAGCGCGCCCTTCTACTCAAATCGGCATATTTGTTAGCATTCGTCATTCCGCAATGCAGTCAGGTAGAAGAAGTTGACGCAATCTGGTTCCACACCTTTTAGTCCGAGACAAATCCGCTGGTTCGCCGCAGGCGCGCTTCTTATCGGACTTTCTGCCCAGGCTGCGGAGCCAGACCCGCTGGCTCGATGTACGGCAATCCCGGATCAAGAGCAAAGGTGGCGCTGTTAGCTTCCGCCCTCCTGCGCAATAATGCGCAGATACAGAACAATCGTGGCTCGGTGCAAATCAACTGGAGCTTACCCATCACGCGCGTTCCAAATTTGGACAATGTCACAGCTACGTCCTGGATCAATCACGAACTCAGATTTTACGTCCAGTTCTTCACGGGCTATGGTGAGACGCTGGTCGATTACAATCATTACCAGTCAACTATTGGCATTGGCATCATGCTGAGCGACTGGATGTAGCAATAGTTCGCTTCTTTTGAAAGTACAAACATGCCGACTTCTGAAGAATGTACCAAGGACACGTTGTAAAAAAATCCAATCAATGCTGGCCAAGGAATATTATTTTCCAATAGAGCGACTCAGCCCGGATCAGGCATTGGCCGACCTGGGCATCGACTCCCTGACCACGATCGAATTCATGTTCAAACTCGAGGATGAATTTTCTATATCGCTGTCCGAGGAGCGTGGCACTCTGAACACGGTACGGGACATTGCGAATTTAGTAGATGCCGTGCGGCACAAATAGAGGGGACAAACGTGGGACTGGGTGAAATCGGCGGTGATTTTTTTACCATGCCCGCTAACTGCGGTGGCCTTATGGGCGGCATGAGCGTTAGGAACAACTGGAAGTAAGCTACCGGCCTGTCGCAGACCAATCCTTCATGTTGAGACCGTTGTCGTCCAGCCAACACTCTCGGGCGAAGCGCAGCGTTTCGCGGGCCAGCGCTATGGTTGGCTGATCGTTTTGCAGGATAAGAAAGTCGCCACCGAGGCAGTCAGGAAAGTTGGCGACGTCGACGATCGAATAGAGGACCGCGCTGACTTCCGGGCGCTCCCGAGCCGCAAATGCAAATGGATGTGTCGAAATGCCTGTCCCGCTCGTCTTTGCAACGGTAGGAGGGCGCTGGTATTTCGACTCAATAATCTCGAGGCTTGTGCGATCAAGCGCGGCTATTTACCTAGCATCTTCAGTGGTGCGTGGCGTAACCACTCGGTCGGCAATCGCCATATGCCTTGACGACGACTCGTCTTCTCCGCTAGCGCCGGTCC
>JANXVW010000347.1 GCA_025351455.1 Betaproteobacteria bacterium
CGAAAATCGGTTTTAGACTTGCATGCGAGGAATCGTCGCGGCGACCTCCTCCTGATGCTGGCTGCTGGAAACCCGAACCGGTGACAGGAGCTGGTCGCTTTTGTGCCCGGCTCGACCGTTGCTTTACAATCACCACCCTTAAACAAACCGCTCGACCGTTCTCAATTCCGTTACAACCACTCCTCGAGGCAGATTCCATGTATCAGCACATAAAAGTGCCGTCCACCGGCGAAAAAATCACAGTCAACAAGGATTTCTCGCTGAAAGTACCGGCCAATCCGATCATTCCTTTCATCGAGGGCGACGGGACCGGCGTGGACATTACGCCAGTAATGCGCAAGGTCGTGGATTCGTCCGTCAATGTGGCCTATGGCGGCAAGCGCAAGATCGTCTGGATGGAAATGTACGCCGGCGAGAAATCCTGCAAGGTCTACGGCGAGAACGTCTGGTTGCCGGACGAGACCCTTCTGGCCAGCAAGGAATTCGTGGTATCGATCAAGGGCCCCCTCACAACGCCAGTTGGCGGCGGCATACGCTCGATCAACGTTGCATTGCGCCAAGAGCTGGACCTGTATGTCTGCTTGCGCCCGGTACGTTATTTCAAGGGCGTGCCCAGCCCGCTCAAGCAGCCGGAAAAGACCGACATGGTGATTTTTCGCGAGAACTCGGAGGACATCTACGCCGGCATCGAATGGGCTGCCGAGTCGGACAGTGCGCGCAAACTGATCGACTTCCTCATGAAGGAAATGGGCGTCAAGAAAATCCGCTTTCCGCACACGTCGGGGATCGGCATCAAGCCGGTGTCGCGCGAAGGTACGGAACGTCTGGTTCGCAAGGCGATCCAGTATGCGATCGACAACAAGCGCCGCTCCGTGACCCTGGTGCACAAAGGCAACATCATGAAGTTCACCGAGGGTGCCTTCCGTGATTGGGGCTATGCGCTTGCCAAACGCGAGTTCGGCGCGGAGTTGATCGACGGCGGCCCATGGATGAAGCTGCCCGGCGGAATCATCATCAAGGATGTGATTGCCGACGCTTTCCTGCAGCAGATCCTGTTGCGTCCCGACGAGTACGACGTGATTGCAACTCTTAACCTGAACGGCGATTACATCTCCGACGCCCTGGCCGCCCAGGTCGGCGGCATTGGCATCGCTCCCGGTGCGAATATGAGCGATTCCGTCGCGATGTTTGAGGCGACCCACGGCACGGCGCCGAAGTACGCTGGCAAGGACTATGTCAATCCCGGTTCGCTGATCCTTTCGGCGGAGATGATGTTGCGCCACATGGGGTGGGTCGAAGCGGCGGACCTGATCGTCAAGGCGACGGAGGCGGCGATTCACGACAAAGTCGTTACCTATGATTTTGCCAGGTTGATGACCGGGGCGACCCAGGTTTCCTGCTCGGGGTTCGGCGACGCGATGATCGAACGCATGCGCGGCTGAACTGAAGAAACAAAAAGCCCGCGACGGCGTCGCGGGCTTCGAATATTCTGAATCGACTTGCGGATCTGGATCCGCTACGGTGTCAGGCTGCCTGTATGTTGGATGCCTGCTTGCCTTTGGGTCCCTGGGTGACCTCGAAACTCACCTTCTGGCCTTCCTTCAGCGTTTTGAAGCCGTTCATCTGGATCGCCGAAAAATGTGCAAACAGATCTTCGCTGCCGTCATCGGGCGTGATGAAACCATAGCCCTTTGCATCGTTGAACCACTTAACGGTACCGATTGCCATACATCCCTTCCCCTGAAGTAAAACGCGGGCCGGACACCCGCCGATCGTTTGAGTTTCAAGTCCGCGTTATCGGCAAAACCGGTGCTGCGCTATCCTTGAAGCCAAACACCAGTTTGCTTTGTAGGTTATTTATTTTGGGAAGTCAAGTATGCCAAAACCGCGCAAGCGATTGTTGCAATGCAGTTTTAATCACTTCGCCGCGTCTCTTGGCAGGCACGCATTCTGCGCTTGTATTTTCCCCGTTTATCCGCAAAATTAGGTCTAAGTGAAAGCAGCGGAGCGAGACGAAGGCATGGCAGCGGGAAATCGTGACAGCACGCTCCTGGAAGCCGAAAAAAGCAAGGTCAAACAGCCTCCGCTGTTCAAGGTCATGCTGCTCAACGACGATTACACGCCCATGGACTTTGTCGTCGCAGTTCTGCAGACTTTCTTCTCGATGACCAGGGAACAGGCGACCCAGGTAATGCTCAAGGTTCACAGGGAAGGCATGGGCGTCTGCGGCGTGTATCCTAGGGACGTTGCGGCGACCAAAGTGGAACAGGTCATCGCATTTTCGAAACAGCATCAACATCCGCTTCAGTGCGTGATGGAGGAAACATGATTGCGCAGGAGCTCGAAGTCAGTCTGCACATGGCGTTCATGGAAGCGCGGCAGAAGCGCCACGAATTCATTACCGTGGAGCACCTGCTGCTTGCCATGCTGGACAATCCGTCTGCGGCAGAAGTCCTGCGCGCCTGCGCCGCGAACGTCGAGGAGCTGCGCAAGCTCCTGACGGATTTCATCAACGAACATACCCCGGTGGTCAGCGGTGAGGACGTCGATACCCAGCCCACCCTTGGCTTCCAGCGCGTGATTCAGCGCGCGATCCTGCACGTGCAATCCTCCGGCAAGAAGGAAGTGACCGGCGCCAATGTGCTGGTGGCGATTTTTGGCGAGAAGGACTCCCACGCCGTGTACTTCCTGCACCAGAAGGGGGTCACGCGCCTCGACGTTGTAAATTTCATTTCCCACGGCATCACCAAGGTTCCGCAGACGGCTCCAGCCAAGCCGCAGCCGGAAAGCGAGGCCGATTCCGACCAGGAACAGAACGCCGGCGGCGCGCTGGAAAGCTACACGATGAACCTGAACGCGCTTGCCATTTCCGGCAAGATCGATCCGTTGATCGGCCGCGAGCGCGAACTCGAGCGCGTCATCCAGACGCTGTGCCGCCGGCGCAAGAACAATCCGCTGCTGGTCGGCGAGGCCGGCGTGGGCAAGACCGCGATAGCAGAAGGGTTGGCGCGCCGGATCATCGAGGGCGCCGTGCCGGACATCCTGGCGCGCTGCCAGGTTTACGCCCTGGACATGGGTTCGCTGCTGGCCGGCACCAAGTATCGCGGCGATTTCGAGCAGCGCCTGAAGGCGGTGCTCAAACAGCTCACCGACAACCCGAATGCCATCCTGTTTATCGATGAAATCCACACGTTGATCGGCGCGGGTGCCGCTTCGGGCGGAACGCTCGATGCTTCGAACCTGCTGAAGCCGGCGCTATCCTCCGGCAGCCTCAAATGCATCGGTGCGACGACTTATACCGAATACCGCGGCATTTTCGAGAAAGACCATGCGCTGTCGCGACGTCTCCAGAAGATCGACGTGACGGAACCATCGGTTGCTGAAACCGTGGAAATCCTGCGCGGCCTCAAAACCAGGTTCGAGGCCCACCACGGCGTCAAGTACACCGCATCCGCCCTGACTTCCGCGGCGGAATTGTCCGCGCGTTTCATCAACGACCGCCATCTTCCCGACAAGGCGATCGACGTCATCGACGAAGCGGGCGCGGCACAACGCATCCTGCCGAAATCGAAGCAGAAGCGTGTCATCAGCAAGCACGAGATCGAGGAAATCATTGCCAAGATCGCGCGCATTCCCGCGCAAAGCGTGTCCTCGACCGATCGCAGCAAGCTGCAGAATCTGGATCGCGACCTGAAAGCCGTGGTGTTCGGCCAGGACCGGGCAATCGACGCGCTCGCGGCATCGATCAAGATGTCGCGCAGCGGCCTGGGCAATCCGCAAAAGCCGATCGGCTGCTTCCTGTTCAGCGGGCCGACGGGCGTGGGCAAGACCGAGGTGGCGCGGCAGCTGGCGTATACCATGGGTGTTGAACTGATCCGATTCGATATGTCGGAATACATGGAGCGCCATGCCGTATCGCGACTGATCGGCGCGCCGCCCGGCTATGTCGGTTTCGACCAGGGCGGGCTGCTTACCGAGCAGATCGCCAAGCATCCGTATTCAGTCGTGCTGCTCGATGAAATCGAGAAGGCGCATCCCGATATCTTCAACATCCTGTTGCAGGTGATGGACCACGGGACGCTCACCGACAACAACGGCCGCAAGGCGGATTTCCGCAATACGGTGATCGTCATGACCACCAATGCGGGCGCATCCGAATTGTCCAAATCCACGATGGGCTTCACACAGCAGCGCGTCGCGGGCGACGAGATGGTGGAAATCAAACGGTTGTTCACACCGGAATTCCGCAACCGGCTCGATGCCACGATATCGTTCGCCGCTTTGTCTCAGGAGGTCATTGTGCGCGTGGTCGACAAGTTCCTCATGCAGCTCGAAGAGCAGTTGCACGAGAAAAAAGTCGAAGCCGCATTTACCGATGCGCTGAAGGACTACCTGGCGAAGAACGGATTCGATCCCCAGATGGGCGCCCGTCCGATGGCGCGCCTGATCCAGGACACCATCCGCAGCGCGCTGGCCGACGAATTGCTGTTCGGCAAGCTGGCTGGCGGTGGAAGTGTCATGGTGGATATCGATGCCGAGGGCAAGACGAAACTCACGATAAAGGAAAGCAAGCGCGAAGCGAAAGACAAAGACAAGGAAGAAAGCGTCGCCTGAACTGCGCGGACAAGAAAAAGGCCGGACCACGGTGGTCCGGCCTTTTTTATTTGCAGTTCGCGCAATCAGCTCGCGCGCGGCCGCGAAGGATCGGCGATCCACTCACTCCAGGAACCTGGGTAGAGCCGGCCTCCCGTCAGGCCGGCGATCTCCATTGCCAGCAGGTTGTGGCAGGCGGTCACGCCGGAACCGCATTGGCTCACGATTTTCTGTGGCGTTGCATTTCCGACGAATGGTTTGAAGTCCTCGCGCAACTGCGCCGGTGACTTGAAGAATCCTTGCGGTGTCAGGTTGTCCTTGAAGAAGCGGTTGCGCGCTCCTGGAATGTGGCCGCCCACCGGATCGATGGTTTCGTTGCGGCCGTGGAAGCGATCGTTGGCGCGCGCATCGATCAGCACCATGTCGGGCGACTGCAGGTGTTCCTTAACGTATTGCGCATCCACCGGTGATTGCGCGATCGCCACAGTAAAATTCGCGGCCATTGGCGCGCGCACTTCAGTGGAGACCGCCTGTCCTGCAGCGAGCCAGGCCTGCCAGCCGCCATCGAGCACGGCCGCGTTTCGAAGTCCCGCCCAGCGCAACATCCACCACAGGCGCGAAGCGTAGACGCCGCCGGCGTTGTCATAGCCGACCACCTGCTTGTCGTTGGACACGCCCATGCGCGCGAGCCAAGCGGCGAAAATTTTCGGATCGGGCAGGGGATGGCGCCCGTTGCGTCCCGTCAGCGGCGCGGCCAGGTCGCGATCGAGATGCGCGAACAAGGCGCTGGGAATGTGGGATTGCGCGTAGGCTTTGCTGCCGAATTCGGGATTGGCCAGGTCATGGCGGCAGTCGAATATCACGAATGCCGGATCGTCGAGGTGCTGCGCCAGCTCGGCGACGGAAATCAGCGTGGTGTGGCTCATTGGAATATTTGCCGCCAGAAACGGGTGTTTTCGATTCGGCCGCTTATAGACGCGACTGGATGCGCGCGCGCACGAATTCGTGGAAATGGATCATGCCGTCTTCCATTGGCGACTGGTACGGGCCGAATTCGTTGAGACCTTGCCGATAAAGCGCGCGCCGGCCCTCGGTCATGCGCACGCAGATTTCTTCATCTTCTTTCGCCGTCTCGACATAAGCCTGCTGCTCGGCCTCGACGAATTCGCGTTCGAACAGCACGATGTCTTCGGGGTAGTAAAACTCGACGATGTTGGTACAGTGTTCCGGATCCTTCGGCAGGATGGTGCTGACAACCAACACGTTCGGATACCACTCGACCATTACGTTCGGGTAGTACGTCAGCCAGATCGCACCCTGTTTCGGCATCTCGCCGTTGTTGTAGCGCAGGACGGCCTCATGCCATTTCTCATAGGCGGCAGTGCCGGGCTTGCCGAGTGCCTGGTTGAGGCCGACGGTTTGCACGCTGTACCAGTCGCCGAATTCCCACTTGAGGTCATCCGCATTGACGAACTGGCCGAGTCCCGGATGGAAGGGGCCGACGTGGTAGTCCTCGAGATAGACTTCGATGAACGTCTTCCAGTTGACCGGGTACTCATGGGTCATCACGCGGTCAAGCATGTAGCCGGAAAAGTCGAGATCGGCGAGAACCCCCAGGCTGGCGAGGTCGCTCCTTGGGTTGCGCGGCCCGGCGAACTGCAGGCCATTCCATTCCTTCAACGCAGTTTTGCCCAGATCCAGACAGGGATTGCCCGGGAAGTGCGGAGCGCCGAGCAACTTGCCGGACAGGTCGTAAGTCCAGCGATGCAACGGGCAGACGATGTTCTGCGTGTTGCCACGGCCCTTCAACATGATCGACTGGCGGTGGCGGCAAACGTTCGAAATCAACTCCACGCCGCTCTGGTTGCGCACCAGCACCTTGGCGTCATGCATCCAGTCGAGTGTGCGGTAGTCCCCCACTTCGGGAACCATGAGTTCGTGGCCCACGTAGCCCGGCCCGTTCGCGAACAGTAATTTCTGTTCGATTTCGGCAATGCGCGGGTCGAAATACCAATCGATTGGCAGCTGGACCGGGGTGCGGGTCAGGGCGGAAACATTAGCCAGGTCGGTCATAACCAGATGTCCCGTGAAGCGGAAAAAATAAAAAAACCGCCCCCGGCATAATGCACAAAATGGGGCGGAATTCCGAAGGCGATTCTCCCTTAAAACCCTACCCAACGCAACGTTTTCAGGGATAAAGCTCATTCATATTCGCAACGTCCGCACATCGTTCGTTGACCGGGGTTCCGCGGATGGGCTATTTTTACGATCTTTCCCGACAAGCCGCGCTTCCCACAGCCGTCGCCCGTGACCAAATCCAAATCCAAATCCCAAGTCCCGCTATCCTTCGAAGCCGCGCTGGCTGAAATCGAGAACATTGTGGCCGCGATGGAAGCGGGGCACACACCGCTCGAGCAATCCCTGACGGCATACAAGCGTGGCGCCGAACTGCTGCAGTATTGCCAGGCGCGACTCCAGGAGGCACAGCAGCAGGTCAAGATCCTCGAGGCCGGCACACTCAAGAATTTCGACGGTGACGACAGCACCGACTGATTTCCAGAGCTGGATGCTGAGCCGACAGGACCGCATCGAGAAGGCCCTGCATGCCATGCTGCCTGCGCCCGAGATTGCGCCACGGCGCCTGCATTCCGCCATGCGTTACGCCGTGCTCGGCGGCGGCAAGCGGGTGCGGCCACTTCTGGCCTATGGTGCGGGCGAACTCGCGTCCGCGATTCCGGAGCGAATCGATTTCGTGGCGGCCGCCGTCGAGATGATCCACGCCTATTCACTGGTGCACGATGACATGCCAGAAATGGACGACGATGTCCTGCGCAGGGGCAGGCCGACCGTACACGTTGAATTCGACGAGGCCACTGCGCTTCTCGTCGGTGACAGCCTGCAGAGTCTGGCTTTTCAGATGCTGTCCGGGCACCGGCTGGCAGACGACCCGCGTCGGCAGGTGGAAATGATCGAAATGCTGGCGCGGGCCAGCGGGTCGCGCGGCATGGCCGGCGGACAGGCCATCGACCTGGAGTCAACTGCCAAGATGCTGACGGTCCCCGAACTGGAGTTCATGCATATCCACAAGACCGGCGCCCTGATTCGCGCTTCCGTGGCGCTGGGTGCCCGCTGCGGCGATGCGTTGACCGATGCGCAACTCGATCAGCTTGACCATTTCAGCAAGTTCATTGGCCTGGCTTTCCAGGTGGTGGATGATGTGCTCGATGCGGATTCGAGCACCGCGACGCTGGGCAAGACGGCGGGCAAGGATGCCAGCAACAACAAACCGACTTATGTAAGCGTACTGGGACTCGAACGGGCGCGTGCACTGGCGGAAGACCTGCGCGACGACGCTTTGCGCGCGCTGGATTGCCTGCCGGATAAAGGCGGCCATCTTCGACAGCTTGCCGATTTCATCGTGCTCCGGAAATTCTGATTACTCAATACAAACCAACCCAGGCCGCGCCCGGTCCAACCTACATGTACGAATTGCTGAACACCATCCAGTCCCCCGCCGACCTGCGCGCGCTCGAGCGCAAGCAATTGCAGGAGGTCTCACGTCAGCTGCGCGAATTCCTCATCGAATCGGTCGCGCTCACCGGCGGACATCTGTCCTCCAACCTGGGCACGGTTGAACTCACGGTCGCGCTGCACTACGTGTTCAACACACCGGATGATCGCCTGGTGTGGGACGTGGGACACCAGACCTATGCGCACAAGATCCTGACCGGTCGGCGCGAGCGCATGTCGACACTGCGCCAGCAAGGCGGTGTCGCCGGCTTCCCGCGCCGCGTGGAAAGCGAGTTCGACACCTTCGGCACGGCGCATTCGAGTACGTCGATCAGCGCGGCGCTGGGCATGGCGGTAGCCGCGCACATGAAGGGCGACGATCGCCGCGTGGTGGCCATCATCGGCGACGGCGCCATGACCGCCGGCATGGCTTTCGAGGCGTTGAACAACGCCGGTGCGATGGATACCAACCTCCTTGTCGTGCTAAACGACAATGACATGTCGATCTCGGAAAACGTCGGGGCGCTGAACAACTATCTCGCGCGTTTGATCTCGGGACGTTTTTATACGGCGGCATGGAAGACCGGCGAGAAAGTACTGAAGGCGGTGCCGCCGGTGCTCGAGCTCGCCAAGCGCGCCGAGGAACACGTCAAGGGCATGGTCACGCCCGGCACACTGTTCGAGGAATTCGGTTTTAACTACATCGGGCCGATCGACGGCCACAACATCGATGCGCTGGTGTCGACACTGACCAATCTGAGGAAACTGGAAGGTCCGCAATTCCTGCACGTGGTCACGCGCAAGGGCAAAGGCTATGAAAAGGCCGAAGGCGACCCCATCCTGTATCACGGCGTCACGAAATTCGATCCCGGCGCGGGCATAATCGCGAAGCCGCCAGGCAAGCCGACTTACACCCAGGTCTTCGGCGACTGGCTGTGCGACATGGCGGCCCTGGATACGCGCCTGATCGGCATCACCCCGGCTATGCGCGAAGGGTCGGGCATGGTGCGTTTTTCACAGGAATATCCGGATCGGTATTTCGATGTTGGCATCGCCGAGCAGCATTCGCTGACATTTGCGGCGGGCCTGGCCTGCGAAGGAGCCAAGCCGGTCGTCGCGATCTATTCGACCTTCCTGCAGCGCGCTTACGACCAGCTTATTCACGACATCTGCATTCAGAACCTGCCAGTGCTGTTCGGCATTGACCGCGCCGGCCTGGTGGGCGCCGACGGCCCGACCCACGCGGGCAGCTTCGACCTGACTTATCTGCGCTGCCTGCCGAACATGATCGTCATGGCGCCGGCGGACGAGAACGAATGCCGGCAGATGCTCTGTACCGGGTTCCAGCTCGATGCGCCGGTTGCCGTGCGTTACCCGCGCGGCAGCGGGCCTGGAGTGGCCATCCAGAAAGACATGGCGGTTATGCCCCTGGGAAAGGGCGAGATACGGCGCCGGGGCAGCAAGGTGGCGATCCTGTCGTTCGGTGCGTTGCTCCATTCCTGTCTGGAGGCTGGCGAAAAGCTGGGCGCCACGGTGGCGAACATGCGTTTTGTCAAACCCCTCGACGAAGAGCTGATCCGGGAACTTGCCCGCGACCACGAGCACCTGGTAACCGTGGAAGAGAACACCATCCTGGGCGGTGCCGGCAGTGGCGTTCTGGAGGTCCTGGAGAAACAGGGGCTGCACAGACCGACCCTGCAACTCGGGTTGCCTGACCGGTTCATCGACCATGGCGATCCGGCAAAACTGCTGAAGGACTGCGGGCTGGATGCCGAGGGGCTCCGTCTATCCATTGTGCAATTTATTAGCTGACTAGTTTACTCGGGTATTCGCGGCGGCTATAATCGTCTCAACTTACCTCGCTCCAGAGGAGCACTGTTTATGAATTCTCCGGATAGCTTCGCTATTCCAGACGTGCAGGGCTCGGCGGATACGCGCCGGCTTGCCATCGACAAGGTCGGCATCAAGGCCATTCGCCACCCGGTCCGCGTGGCGGATCGCGACGGCGGCGTCCAGCACACCATTGCAACGTTCAACATGTACGTGGGGTTGCCGCACAATTTCAAGGGCACCCACATGTCGCGCTTCGTGGAGATCCTGAATTCCCACGAACGCGAGATCTCGGTCGAATCCTTCGAGACGATGCTGCGCGACATGGTCAAACGCCTCGAAGCCGAAGTCGGCCGTATCGAAATGACTTTTCCGTATTTCATCAACAAGGCCGCCCCGGTTTCCGGCGTAAAAAGCCTGATGGACTACGAAATCACGTTTACCGGGGAAATTTCGAAAGAGGGCTACTCGTTTTCGATGAAAGTCGTGGTGCCGGTGACCAGCCTGTGCCCGTGTTCGAAACGCATCTCCGAGTATGGCGCGCACAACCAGCGCTCGCACGTTACGATCACCGCACGCACGAACACCCATGTCTGGATCGAAGAACTGGTGCGTGTTGCCGAGCAGGAAGCTTCCTGCGAGCTGTACGGCCTTCTGAAACGCCCGGATGAGAAATACGTCACCGAGCGCGCTTACGATAATCCGAAGTTCGTGGAAGACCTGGTGCGTGATGTTGCCACGACGCTGAACCAGGACAAGCGCATCGACAGTTACGTGGTGGAATCGGAGAACTTCGAATCCATCCACAACCATTCTGCTTACGCGTTGATTGAGAAGAACTCGAAAGCAGGTTAGGCGCGGGTTCCGGTGGAAACTGAAAGGGCCGCATTGCGGCCCTTTTTTTGCGTCGCGGCCGGATCAAACCGCCGGCCGGGCGCGGTACCAGTGGAGTGTGCGCCGTATCGACTCATCCAGCGGCGTTGGCCGCGTGCCGAAGGTCGCTTCGAACCGGCTCGAATCCATGACAAAATCGCGTTCGAACTGGTAGAGCATTTCGCGCAATTCCCCGATGTTTTCGTCAAACCGCCCCATCAATGAAATGACGAAACGCGGGGCGGCGCTCATCTTCGCGGGTTTGCCGAGTTCGCCGTAGACTGTTTCCACGAAGCTGCGCGTCGAAGTCGCCGGGACGCTCGGCACATGCCAGGCCTTGCCCAACGCTTCGTCGTGCTCGCCCAGCGTAACCAGCGCCTTGCCGAAATTGTCGATGAACGTGAAGGTATGCCGCCGGTCGCAATCCCCGATCACTTGCGCGGATTTTCCCGCCAGGGCGCGACCAAATACGCGGCTTCCCATCATGGCCGCGTCGGTGGCGAAAGGCCCGAAAAAATCCGAACCGCGTCCGATCGCGACACGCAGCTTGCCGGTGTTGTGCACGTTCATCAGCGATTGCGCGATGCCGGCGCGAATGCGGCCTTTCTTTGTCACGGCGATCAGCGGAAGATCCTCGGTCATCGGCCCGTCCACCGCGCCGTAAGCGTAGAGATTGTCGGCATAGACCAGCTTCGCGCCCGCGGACGACGCGCCCGCGACGATGCCCGCGGCAATCGACGGGAATTGCGTCCAGCGCGCATAGGGCAGGCCGATGCAGTGATAGACCACGGCCGCGCCTTCGCAGGCTTCGCGCGATTGCGCCGGGTCGGAGGCATCGATGCCGCCGACTTCCGTTTGCAGATCCTTGTCGAACCTGACCCGGCTGGACCGGTTGACCATGCGCACGTGCTTGCCGCGGCTGCGCAGTTCGCGCATGACCGCCAGTCCGAGCGGACCGGTGCCGAACACCACATGTAGTTCGCTCACAATGCGCGGATGGCGACCAGGTTGTCTTCTTCCCGCGCGGCCCCGAGCGGATTGCGCAGCGGGCGTCCGAACGGGGCTGCCTGGATCTCGAACACGTCCCCGACTTTGGTCTCGATCTTCTTCGTAAAGCTGCCGGTGGCGGCGCCGAAGAAATGCACATGCACGTCGCCGGGCTGGCGAAAGTCGCGATACTTGAAATGATGATGCTCGAGGTTGCCGATCGAGTGGCACATGTTATCTTCGCCGGAGAGCCAGTCTTCCGCCCAGATCTCCTTGCCGTCGCGCACCAGGCGCGCGCGTCCGGTTACCGAGGCGGGCAACCCGCCGGTGAGCAGTTCCGGCCCGAACGAGCACTGGCGCAGCTTCGAATGCGCGAGGTAGAGATAATTCTGGCGCTCCATGACATGGTCGGCATACTCGTTGCCGAGCGCGAAGCCGACGCGCAGCACTTCGCCGCGATCGCCGATGACGTACAGGCCGACGATTTCCACTTCCTCACCGCCGTCGAGCGCATAGGCCGGCAGTTCGAGTTCTTTTTCCGGCGCAATCACGCAACGACCGTCGCCCTTGTAGAACCACTCCGGTGGGGTGCCGATTTTTCCGGCCACCGGCTTGCCGCCTTCCACGCCCCACTTGAACATCTTCATCGAATCGGTCAGTTCCGATTCTTCCTTTTGCAGCTTCACATGCATGGAGTCGCGCGCGGCGGCGCTTCCGAGATGCGACAGCCCGGTGCCAGTAATCAGGCAGCGGTAAACGTCGGGATGGTCGAGCGGCGGCAACAGCCGTTTCTCGTCGATGACCTCGTCGTAGCTGACCGTTTCCGTGCCGATCCTGCTTCTGGTCAGGGCTTCAAGCGACGAATTGGTGCGCGCCGCGGCGAGCGCGAGATCGTAAGTGCAGTCAACGCCCGCGAGCACACGCAGGGTTTTTCCATCGTCGGACGCGGCGACGCGGCGGGCGCCGGAACGGTCCGTAAATTGAACGAGCCTCAAGATGCCTCCCTCTTTTAGGTTTTATGGGCCGTATTCCAGCGCCGGATAAGGGAATGTTACGACGAAATTGGCGGGGCCGGCGCGGCGTTGTGCAGGCGGGATCGGCGACCTATACTGCGCCGATCGAGGAGAGACCATGAAAGCAAAAACAAACGGCATCGAAATCAACTACACGATCGAGGGAGAAGGTCCATGGGTCGTGATGAGCCATTCGCTGGCCTGCGATCATTCCATGTGGGACGAACAGGCGCAGTTACTGAAGTCGCGCTATCGCGTGCTGCGCTTCGACACGCGCGGCCACGGCGGCAGCGATGCGCCAGGGGGCGCCTATGCGCTGGACATGCTTGCCGACGATCTGCTCGGCCTGCTCGACGGACTCTCCATGGAAGCTCCGCACTTCATCGGCTTGTCCATGGGCGGCATGATCGGCATGACTTTCGCACTTCGCCATCCCGGGCGATTCCGCAGCCTGGTGTTGTGCGATACGTCTAGCCGCATACCGCCGGAAGCCGGGTCGATCTGGGAAGGACGCATCAAGATCGCCGCCGAACAGGGCATGGAACCACTGGTGGAACCCACATTGCAACGCTGGTTCACCGAGCCGTTCTACAAGGCCAACAAGCCGATGATGGGGCGCGTGGGCCAGATGATCCGCAATACCAAACCGGCGGGCTACATCGGTTGCTGCAGGGCCATCCCGAAAATCGACTTGACCGACCGACTAGGCGCGCTCAAATGCCCGGTACAGGTCATCGTCGGCGATCAGGACGTCGGGACGCCGGTCGCGATGTCGCGTGCGATCCACGAGGCGATACCGGGTTCCGAACTGGTCGTGATTCCATCTGCGTCGCATTTGTCCAATCTCGAGCAGCCTGCAGCCTTCAACAAGGCCCTCGCAGGATTCCTCGATAAACACTGACCCGCTAGCAACCTGTTGCGCTAATTCGTGGGGCGAATCTCATCAGGTTTTCAGCCTCGAATTGGCGGAACAGGATGCTTGCCCAGCTCGATGATCTCGCTGCCGCGCGGCATCGACCTGAAGTACTGCACGAGCATCTTGTAAATACCCGCATCGAACGGCTCATCCGCGCGGGCCTGCAGAATTTCCTGCAGATCCGCGTCGGCATCTGCGGAGCCGAGATAGCGCCAGCGATCCAGCACATGGATCTCGGTACGTCCGGTCGTTGCATCGTGTTCGCGGATGCCAATCGGTCCGGCATGCGGCCAGTCGCGCATGCGCAGCGCATGGAGCGCCTGCATCAGGCGCATCGAGTGCGCAATCGGGGATTCCGCGCCCACGCAAAGACCGCGGCAACGCTTGAGTTGATGGCCCAGGCAAGGTCCCGCGCCGGTCTGCAGGCCGGCGCCGATGTGACACAGGCCATGCTCGTCGGCGATCTTTCGCATTGCATTGAGCGCCGTGCGCCGCGAGCGGAACATGCCGTGCAGTCGCGACATTTGCGCGACCTCCAGCCCCGCGGTGTCCACCGGCACCGGAATCGACGGGCCGTCGACCGGATCCCACTGCAAGGCCCAGAGCTCGTCATCCTGTCGCGGCTTGCTGTTGTGCAGCGGCTGCAATTTCTTCAGCCAGCGCATATGCCGGACCAGCATGCCCAGCTCTCCCGTGGCCGCTTCCCATTCCACGCGCGCGATTTCCGTCGCCGTGCGCCATGCAGGCAGCCTGTCGCCGCTGAAATGCCACAGCACGCGTGCGCGAAGATTCGCGCTCTTGCCGACATGCAGCGCCACATTGTCCTGCGAGTAAAACGCATACACGCCAGGCGTTTCCGGAATGCGGTCGGGCAGATCGGCGGGCAGGCCGGGCGGCAGCTGCGGCTTTTTGAGCTGGTCCGCAACTGCCTTCTGGATTGCGGCGCTCTCGAGATCCCGGTGGATGAGCTGCGTGAAGTCCCACAACACGCGCGCGTCGGCCAGCGCGCGGTGCCGGCTCTCGCAGGAAAAGCCGTGACGCTCGATCAGGCTGTCAAGGTTGTGCCGTCGCTCCTGCGGATACAGGGAGCGCGAGAGCCGCACGGTGCACAGTACATCCGGCGCGTACTTCAATCCGACGCGGCGGAATTCATTCTGCAGGAAGCCATAGTCGAAACGCGCGTTATGCGCGACCAGCGTTTTTCCCGCCAGGCGTTCGAATAAGTCGCGGGCGAGGTCGCCGAAGGTCGGCGCGTCGGCCACCATGGCGTCGGTGATGCCGGTCAGCGACTCGATCATTGGCGAGATTGGTTGCTCCGGGTTCACCAGCGAACTCCACTCGCCGATCTGGCGGCCCTGATCGACTTCGACCAAGCCGATCTCGGTGATGCGGTCCGAATGCGACGCCGCGCCGGTGGTTTCCAGGTCCAGGAAGACCAGCGCGCGATCAAGCATGGCGGCAATGCAGGGTGTTTTTCACAGGCGCTGATTCTAAGGCGTCCACGGTCTGGATGCTGCGAAGTCGGTCATTGGGCGGGGGCAACGGGCCGCCATCTGTATAATCCTGCAAAAAAATCATCCGGGAGAGTCCATGTCATCGCGCTGTTTGCCTTTGCTGCTGCTCGTCGTTGCCTTGCGGGCCTTCGCCCATTCGGAAGCCGAGGCGCCGGCGCTGGACATTCTGGACTGCGAGCATCCACCCCGGAAACTGGTGCATGTTTTGCCGAAGCAGCTCGCCAAGGCCGCTACCGTGATCTGCACGCCTTCGGCACAGATGATCGTCGCCGGTGACGGCTGGGCATGGCGCTTCCCGGGCAGTTATTTCGACCGGCCCTCGATTCCCGCCTATGCCCCGCTTGAATCGCGTCCCCAGGCCGGCGGCCGTTACTTCACGGGCTTCAAGGCGACGGAGCTCTCTGGCGCCGAAATCAAGACGCTGCACGACACGTTCGTTAAAACCCTGGTCACCTATCCCGACGCGCAACCACCCGCGCGCATCGTCAAACTCGTCGCCCGCAACGACCAGGGCCACCCGATGGACGCGTATTTCGGATTCAGGTCGCAGAGCGAAGGCTGGGTAGCCGTGTGCGCACCGGCCTGCGCACCGGAGTTCTTCTTCCTCATCAACCGCCAGGATTGACCGGAGGCAGCACATGAAGTTCTCTTTGGAACAAGTTCTGCCCGCCGATGCGGAACAGGCCGTGCTCATCGGACGCGCCTGGATACCCGGGCGCAACGCCGGGCCGAGCCCCGTACTCGTCTCCGCGACAAAGGCCTGGGACCTTTCACGCGTCGTTCCCACCGTCAGCGAGTTGCTGAACCTGCAGGATCCGGTCAAGGTCGCGCGCGGTGCGGTGACAAGCGGCTGGGCGAAACCGGTAGGGGCAATCGCGGACCTGGTCGCCAATTCGCATACCGACCGCCGCGATGCCTCCATGCCTTATCTGCTCACGCCCTGCGACCTGCAGGCGCTGCGGGCCTGCGGCGTGACTTTCGTGTCCAGCATGATCGAGCGCGTCATCGAGGAGCACGCCAAGGGAGACCAGGACCAGGCCGATGAACTCCGCCGTTCCATCGGCGCGGAAATCGGCGCTGAGATCAAGACCGTCAAGCCGGGATCACCCGCAGCGAAGCGCGTCAAGGAATCACTGATCAAGCGCAATCTCTGGTCACAATACCTGGAAGTCGGCATCGGGCCGGATGCCGAGGTGTTCAACAAATCGCAGCCCATGTCCGCCGTCGGACTTGGCGCGGAAATCGGCGTGCGCGCGGATTCCTCCTGGAACAACCCCGAACCGGAAGTCGTCCTGGCGATCAACCGCGCAGGCCGTGTGGTCGGCGCCTCGCTCGGCAACGACGTCAACTTGCGCGATTTCGAGGGGCGCAGCGCCTTGCTGCTGGGCAAGGCCAAGGACAACAACGCCAGTTGCGCGATCGGCCCGTTCATCCGTCTGTTCGACGAGCACTACGGCATCGACGACCTGCGCCGCACGCACATCAAGATCGAGATTACCGGTCCCGAAGGCTACAAACTCTCCGGTGAAAGCCACCTTGCCAACATCAGCCGCGATCCGCTGGACCTCGCCGGGCAGGCGGTCAATCGCACGCACCAGTATCCGGACGGCACCATGCTGTTCCTCGGCACCCAGTTCGCGCCCGTGCAGGACCGCGACCAGCCGGGAAAGGGATTCACGCACAAGCTCCGTGACGTCGTGTCGATCCGCGCGGATTCGCTCGGCATGCTGATCAATCGCGTCAATCATTGCGACAAGGTTGCGCCCTGGACTTACGGCATTACGGACCTAATGCGCAATCTTGCTTCGCGGGGACTACTTTAGCGCGGACTAAGCCGTCACCACTGAGTCACAGAGAAAGAAAATGCGTACGAACGGATAGTGGACATCGATCCGCATCGCCAACATTCATTCCGACGGATGATCGATCGATGACGGGTTTGAACATAATTTATGTTGTGCTTTTTTCCTTCCTGTGCCCTCTTTGCCTCTGTGGTGAAAATATTCAAGAAGGAAAGTTATAACCAGTCTTTCATCCAGCGGGCGTAATCATCGTTGCGCGTGAGGCGCTTCATGACTTCGTCGCTGGCTGCGGTATCGATCTTTTCCGGCGGTGTGCCTTCGCGCAATGCGCGCAGCGTGTCGTGCACGGCGCGCACCGCAGCGGCGAATGGCTGATGACCCTGCAGGCAGACGCGCACGCCACGTTGCGCGAGCAGTTCCCGATCCATGATTTCCTTGCCGGCGCCGCCGAGGATCAGCGGCAGCTTCACTTCGGCCGCAATGGCGGCCAGATCCGCGCGCGTCTTGACCCCCACCAGGAAGATCGCATCCACACCGGCCGCCGCGTAGGCCTTGGCGCGGGCAATAGTGTCGGCGATGGAGGTCATCGACGGCGCGCTGGTGCGTCCGGCAATGACCAGTCCCGCATCGCGGCGGGCGGCAACCGCCGCGCGCATTTTGCCCGCGCCTTCTTCGATGGAAATCAGGCGCGGCTTGCCGCCGCCAAAAGGCACAGGCAGGTCGGTATCTTCAATGGACAAGCCGGCCACGCCCGCCGTTTCAAGTTCCTCGAGGGTGCGCATGACGTTCAGGGCATTGCCGTAACCGTGGTCCGCGTCGCACAGCAGCGGCAGGTTGCCTGCGCGGCAGATGCGTTTCGCCTGTTCGGCGAATTCTGTTAGCGTCAGGACAATGAGATCCGGCGCGCCGAGCACCGTCATGGACGCGACGGAACCGGCGAACATGCCGACTTCGAAGCCGAGTTCTTCGGCTATGCGCGCGGAGATCGGGTCGAACACGGATCCGGGATAGACACATTTGTTGCCGGAAAGGATCGAGCGGAATTTTTCGCGGCGTGCCTGCCAACGCGACATGAGTAAATCATCCCTTGATGTGCTTCTACAGATTGTCCATGAATGCGGCCATGCGCCGACGCATTGCTGCATCAGGTAAACGCCCGATGCCCGCCATCATGTTGTCCACCAGATGCTGCGGCTTTCCGGTGGCCGGAATGACGCATGTCACTGCAGGATGGCTGAGGATGTACTTCAGGAAAAACTGGCCCCAGGACTTGCAGTCGAATTCCGCCGCCCACCCCGGCACTTCCTTGCCGCGCACGCGCGAGAACAGGCTCGCCTGGGCGAACGGCCGATTCACGATGACTGCGACACCCGAGTCACGCGCAAGCGGCAGGATGCGTTCCTCGGCTTCGCGCTCGGCGATCGAGTAGTTGAACTGCGCGAATTCGAAATCCGACGTCTTGATCAGGCGTTCCAGCTCGGCATAGGCGCCGGAATGGTAGTGCGTGATGCCGATGTAACGGATGCGCCCGGCGGCCTTCCACTGCTTTAACGTGGTCAGGTGGGTTTTCCAATCGAGCAGGTTGTGGATCTGCATGAGGTCCATGCGTTCGACTTTCATGCGCCGCAGGGATTCTTCCATCTGACGGATGCCGGCTTCGCGCCCGCTTGTCCAGACCTTGGTGGCCATGAACAACTGTCCGGTGATGCCGAGCTCGGTGGCAAGGTCGCCGACCACGGATTCGGACGGCCCGTACATCGGCGAGCTATCGACCAGCTTGCCGCCTTGCGCGATGAACTGGCGCAATACTTCTTTCAGCGGATCGCGATCCGCGGCGCCGCTGCCGACATTGAAGCTCTGATAGGTGCCCAGGCCGACGACCGGCAGCATTTCGCCGCTCGCGGGAATCGCCCGTTTCAACATGGCCGGAGCCATCTTAGCGCTGGACCGGGTCGACATCGCCGACACGCTGGTCGCTGCCAGCGCCTGGAGCAGCCGGCGCCGCCGCAGATTGAAGAGCAGCGGATTGAAAAATGGATTCATCGGGTCTCCTGATGGCTTCGTTTCTCCTGCGAATGTCATCCTGGGTTCGTCCCAGCATCCAGCCGGTGCCGGCCCATAGCAAGGCGATCGGCACGCCGATGAAGGCGATGCCGGAGAAACCGAGTCCCAGCATCCTGAAGCCTTCGAACAGCCAACCGCTGGCCGCGTCGCCGGCGCGGAATACGACGGTGTCGATGATGTTCTTCGATTTATATTTTTCTTCGCGGTTCAGCACGGTGAACAGAATTTCGCGGGCGGGACGCGCGATCGCATATTCGCCTGCGCGGCGGATCACCTGGAACACGACCAGTACGGCCAGGGTCGGGAACAGGCCGATGACAAAGAAGCCGATTGCCCCGGCGAGCGGCAACAGGATCAGTGCGAGACCCACGCCAAAGCGACTGACCAGGCGCCCGACCACGAACACCTGGCAGAACAAGGTCAGTGCATTGACAGCGAGATCAATCTTGGCGAACAGGGCCGTGCGCTCGCCCGGGGAAGGGATGTCGACGGCGATGATGTTTGCCTGGTGAAAATACAGGAAAGTACCGAGCAGCGTGCCCAGCATGACGTAAATGCAGATACCGATCAGGTAAGGCGATTGGAGTGCCAGCGTGACGCCCGAGAAAATGTTTCCGCCCAGCGGTTCTTCGACATTCTCGAGGGGAGAACGGCGTTCGGCTGGATTGCGTTTGGACCACTCAGCGAGGCGGTAGATGCAGATGACGCAAGCGCAGAGCAGGAGGGCGGACACCGGGAGCAGATTGGCGGGGCCGATCGAAGGTGCGAGCGTAGCGGTGACGAGCGGCCCGGCCAGCGCGCCGAGGCTGCCGCCCGCGGAGACGAAGCCGTAGAGCCGGCGCGCCTGTTCATTGCGAAACAGGTCCGCCATGAAACTCCAGAACACGGAGACGACGAACAGGTTGAAGACGCTGACCCAGATAAAAAAGGCCTGGGCGATGCGCGCCGGCGCGATACCGGATTCCATCAACGCATAGAACACCACCAGGTTCGAGGCGAAGAACAGGTAGACGATCGGCAGCAGCTTGTGGCGGGGAAAGCGCGATGACGCCCATCCAAATAAGGGCACGGCGGCGAGCATTGCGATGAAAGTTGCGGTGAAGAGCCAGGACAATTTATCCACGCCGCCCTGGATGCCCATCTCGTCGCGCACCGGCCGCAGCACGTAGTAGCTGCACAGCAGGAAGAAGAAATACGCGAACGACCAGAACAGCGCGGTCATTTCTTCGCGGCGGACCTGCACCAGGCGATGCAGAAGTGGATGGGGGGCAGGGGAGCTCATGGGCTAGCGCATTGTAGCCATCCCGCGCTCGCTCGCGGCTGTCAAAAGCAGGGTTCGCCGCCCGCGGGAGATCCCCGCACGGCCCATATTTTTTTCACGCATCTTGCCCGCACGTTGAAGGTTATGCGCATTAAATCATTGCATTGTGGCTCAAGCCCGAGTGAAAGCGCCCGACAGCTTCGACGTGACCACCGGTCCGAAGGGCAAGCAGGCTTCGAACATCCGGGGCGCGTAACTATCGCGCGCCCGGACGGAAAACCCGATTCGGCGGGTTTTTTGTTGCCTGTGCCGGACTCGCCAATATAGAGTGCCGCTAACTTCACGGGCCCAGAATAATGCCGCTTTCCCTGCAGGATGTTCGCGACGCCGCGGCTGCCATTTCCGGCGCCGTTCTCAATACCGCCTGCCTGCTGTCACGCACCCTGTCCGAAATTTCCGGTGCGCAAGTCCATTTGAAGTTCGAGAATCACCAGTTCACGGCGTCGTTCAAGGAGCGGGGGGCGCTCAACAAACTGCTATCGCTCGACGCTTCACAACGCCAGGCCGGCGTGATCGCCGTATCGGCGGGCAACCATGCCCAGGGTGTCGCCCATCACGCCAAGCGCCTGGGAATTCCCGCCGTCATCGTCATGCCGCGCTTTACCCCGAACGTCAAAGTCGAGCAGACCCGCGCCTTTGGCGCGGAAGTCATCCTGCACGGCGAGAATTTCGACGAAGCAAAGGCCCACGCCCTGCAGGTGATGGCGCAACGGCGGCTCACACTTGCCCACCCCTACGATGACGACAAGATCATGGCCGGGCAGGGCACGATTGCACTGGAAATGCTCGATGCGCAACCCGACCTCGATGTTCTGATCGTGCCGGTCGGCGGCGGGGGCATGATTGCCGGCATGGCCAGTGCCGCCAAGGCGATCAGGCCTGGCATCGAAATCATCGGTGTGGAGACCGTGCGATTTCCGTCCATGTATGCCGCGTTGAAAGGATCGAAGCCGGAGTTCGGCAGCAACACGATCGCTGACGGCATTGCCGTCAAGGAGCCGGGCAGGCTGACGCTCGAAATCATTCGCAAACAAGTCGACGACATCGTGCTGGTCGATGAAGGCGACATCGAAGAAGCGATGCTGCTATTGCTGGAAATCGAGAAGACCGTCGTCGAAGGCGCGGGTGCGGCTGGCCTCGCGGGGTTGTTGCGCAACCGCGCCCGCTTTGCTGGAAAGAAAGTGGGCGTGGTGCTATCCGGCGGTAACATCGATCCGCTCACACTGGCCGACATCATCGAGCGCGGCATGGTCCGCGCCGGCCGCCTGACGCGCCTGCAGGTTCAATTGCGCGACCTGCCCGGCTCGTTGGCGAAAGTCACTGCGGCGCTGGCCGAAGCCAACGCCAACATCGAGGAAGTCCACCACGAACGTGCCTTTACGCATCTGCCCGTGCAATCCGCCGTGGTGGATTTCGTGCTGCAGACGCGCGGGCATGAGCATGTAAAGCAGATCATGGCGGTGTTGGAAGCCGCGGGGTTCAATACGCGGCTGCATAACAGCGAGTAGGGAAGAGGCGGGACGAAAGAGAGAGGACTCAGGACGCAGGACGCAGGACTCAGAGGAACCCAAATCCCGCAAATCGAATCTGCGGTAGTCGCATTTCGCATTGTCCCTTTACTCAGTCCTGAGTCCCACGTCCTGAGTCCTGCGTCCCGAGTCCTACGTCCCGAGTCCTGCCCCATGCCTCCTCATTTTTCCAGCGCCCGATCCAGAAACTCCAACCGGTCCTGCCCCCAGAACAATTCATTCCGGTAAACGTAGGTCGGCGCGCCGAAGACCTGGCGAGCGATGGCTTCGTCGGTAAAGGATTCGAATCGTGCGGCCGTCTCCGGCGCCTTCGCCTGCTGGAGCAGTGCGCTGCTGTCCAGTCCCGCGGCGCGAATTGCGGCCACCACTTCGGCCTCGTCTGCCATGTTTTTCTCTTCCGCCCAGCAGCCGCGCAGCAATGCGGCGATCAGCGTCATGGCTTTGTCCACATCGCCGGTCGCAATGATGGCAAGGGCGGCGAGTCTGGCGTCATAAGGAAAAAATTTCGGCTGGATGTTCAGCGGCACGCCGAGGTGCTTGCGCCAGCGTTCGAGTTCGACCAGGCGGTAAGCCTGCCGCTGCGGCGGGCGCTTGGTGACCGGCAGACCGCCCGAGAGCGGAAAAATCCGGCCATAGTCCACCGGCTTCGGCACGGCAGTCGCACCGTGCTTGCGCGCGATCTGCTGAAAGCGCGCATGGCCCAGGTAGGTCCATGGGGAAACCGGAGAAAAGTAGTAATCGATGATCTTTGCCACGGGCAACTCCTCTTGATATCGTTGTAAGTGTTGGAGCGAAAGAGGCGGGAGTTTACCATCGCCATTCGCACAAGCTTTTGGGCTGCAGTGCAGCATGCTCTGCGGCGATCCGGTTGCTGGCGCGATATCTGAACGGAGGAGAACAACAATGAAGTGGCTGCGAGTGTTCGCGGGTTCCGCGGTGCTGCTGTGCGCCTTTTCTGTTCGGGCGCAGGAAATCATGCTGAAAGTGCACCATCCGCTGCCGTCGACGTCGACCGCGCATCAGAAGGTGCTGGAACCATGGTGCGCGAAAATCACCGCCGAATCGAAGGGCCGCATCAAATGCCAGATCTATCCATCGATGCAACTTGGCGGCTCCGTGCCGCAGTTGTACGACCAGGTCAAGGACGGCGTGGTGGACGTCATCTGGACAGTCGCGGGCTATTCCGCGGGCCGCTTCCCTCTGGTGGAGGTTTTCGAGCTGCCGTTCTTCATGCATAGCGCCGAAACCTCGAGCAAGGCGCTGTGGGACTACGTGCAACAGTATGATGCGGACGAATTCAAGGATGTGCATCCGATCGCGTTTCACCTGCACGGCGGCGGCGTATTCCACATGATCAAGAAGCCGATCGTGCATCGCGCCGACCTGAAGGGCATGAAGGTTCGCGCCCCCACGCGGCAGACGACGAAAATGCTGGCGGCGCTCGGCGCGACGCCGGTCGGCATGCCGGTCCCGCAGGTGCCGGAGGCGCTGCAGAAAGGCGTCATCGAAGGCACGATCCTGCCCTACGAAGTCATGCCGGCCCTGAAGATCGACGAGCTGACCAAGTTTCACAGCGGCCCGGACGAATCGCAGCCGCTGATCTACAACTCGGTGTTCATCATCGCCATGAACAAGGCGAAGTACGAGTCGCTTCCGCCCGACCTGAAGAAGGTCATCGACGCCAACAGCGGTATCGGCTTGTCCGGTCAGATCGGCCGCTTGTTCGCTGAAGTCGAAGTTGCCAACAAAAAGAAAATCGGCGGCGTCACGAACGTGATAGCGAACGAGGAAATCGAGGAATGGAAAAAGGTTGTGCAACCGGTGACCGATGGCTGGGTTGCGGACGCGGATGCCAAGGGCGCAGACGGCAAGGCTTTACTCAAAGCCGCTCACGACCTGATCGCGAAATACGGCAAATAGCCCCTCTCTCCAGCAGAGGGTCGGGGAGAGGGGGCGCTTCAAGCATCGCCCCAGACCTCGCGGGCGGTCTCCACGACTAGGCGCAGTTTCGCGGCCTGGCTTTCGAGCGCGATGTCGTTGCCGTGCACGGTGCTGGAAAATCCGCACTGCGGCGACAGGCAGAGTTGGTTCGCATCGACATGCTTCGACGCTTCGTCGATGCGCCGCTTGAGCAGATCCTTGGACTCCAGCTCACCTACCTTGGTGCTGACGAGTCCGAGCACGACGGTCTTTCCCTTCGGCACGAAACGCAGTGGCGCGAAGCTGCCCGAACGCGCATCGTCGTATTCCAGGAAATAACCGTCGACGGCCAGTTCGTTGAACAACACCGGCGCGACCGGTTCGTAGCTGCCCTCCGCGGCCCAGGCGCTGCGGAAATTGCCGCGGCACAGATGCACGCATACGATCATGTCCGCAGGCCGGTCGGCAATCGCTGCGTTGATCAACCTGGCGTAGCGGCGCGGCAATTCGTCCGGATTGTCGCCGCGCTGGCGTGCGCCTTCGCGCATTTTCGGGTCGCACAGGTAGGCGAGGTTGGTGTCGTCCATTTGTACGTAACGGCAACCGGCATCGCTGAGTGATTTCAGTTCGGCGCGATAGCACTTCGCCACATCGTCGTAGAAAGCCGGATCGAGTTCCGGATAGGCCTCTTTGCTGATGGCGCCGCGGCCGCCGCGGAAATGCAGCATGGTCGGCGAGGGGATGGTCACCTTCGGTGTCTGCCTTGTAACCGATTTGAGGAATTCGAAGTCGGCAAGCTGGATCGGGCGCACATGGCGCAGCGGACCGGTGACGTGCATGACCGGCGGGGAGAAATCCACATTGCCACCAGCGCTGCGGAAACTCACGGCGATGCCGCCCCTGGTCTCGACGCCCTGCAACTGTTCGAGGAAGTCGATGTGGAAATAAGTGCGGCGGAACTCGCCATCGGTAATGCCGTGCAGGCCGAGATCTTCCTGGAAGCGCACGACGTCGCGAATGGCCGTGTCCTCCACTTTGCGTAATCCGGCGCGCGACAGGTTGCCGTTCTTGTTCTGCTCGCGCGCAACGAGCAACGCCTTCGGGCGCAGGAAACTGCCGACATGGTCGGCCCGGAACGGCGGATTCGTTCGTGCGGCCATGCTTACTTTATTCGCTCGAAGCGCTGCACGCGTTTTCCGGTGTCGACGTCGCCGGTAAAGATATTGCCGTGCGAATCGATCGCCATCGTATGCACCCAGTGGAACTGGCCGGCGTAACGGCCCTGCCGGCCGAAGGAACCGACTTCCTTGCCGGTTTCGCGCAGCAGGATATGGATCTCGTTGTTGCTGCCGTCGCAGATGAACAGGTACTTCTGTTCCGGATCGGTGGAGAAGCCGATGTCCCACACGGAACCGACGAAGCGTGTGCCCGGTTCCAGCACGAACTCCCTCACGAAGCTGCCGTCCTTGCGGAACACCTGGTAGCGGTCATTGACCCGGTCGCAGACGTAGACCAGGCCGTCTTTCGAAATGCGTACGCAATGCACGGGATTGCGGAATTGCTTCGCGATCGGCGCATCGGGTTCGTACTTGCCGGGATCGGCATCCTCCGGCTTCGTGCCATATGCACCCCAATGGCGCCGGTATTCGCCCGTTTTTGCATCGAACACGACGATGCGCTTGTTGCCGTAACCATCGGCCACATAGAGTTCCTGCGCCGCTTCATCGACGATGGCCAGGGCAGGGCGGCCGAGGTAGCGTGTGCTGTTGCTGCCTTCGGTATGGCGCGCCTGGCCGATCTGCTTGATGAATTTTCCATCGCGCGTGAATTCCAGCACCTGCGCGTCGTTCTCCTTGTCGTTGCCGGCCAGCCAGACGTGGTCGCTGGCATCGATATAAATGCCGTGTTCGCTGCGCGGCCAGTCATAGCCTTCGCCATCGCCGCCCCACGCTTGCAGCAGATTTCCTTCCGCATCGAATTCCATGACGGGGGGCGCGGGTTTGCAGCATTTCGACGTGGGCGGATCGGCCGCTGCGCCTTTCTCGTCGTCGGTCAGCGTGCGGGGCCGTTGATAGACCCAGACATGGTCATGGCGGTCCGTGGCGATGCCGCCGATCTGCCCGAGGATCCAGTTGTTCGGCAACGGCTTCGGCCAATACGGATCGACGCGGAATTCGGGAACGCCTGCGGCCCGGGCGGGCGCAGTCATGACCAGGGCCAGAGCGGCCATAGCGGCCATTGCGGCGACGCAGCGGATCGACTTCATATCTCCTCCCTCGTTGGGACAATCGGCGCCGGGCTCGTTGCCGAGTCGGCATTTCCCGTTTCATATCTGGATTATGCCGATAAACGAAAGCGCGAGTGGATAACGCCCGGAATTAATAAAGGGCGGCGATCGCGGCTATTGCATCGCGCGAGGTCCTGGTGGGCTTGCACCTGCCAACGGCATGTCGCAAGATCGGGGCCTTGTAATTGTCGGGAGTGGGAAGACCGTACGCTACGGTCTCATGTCACCGGGTCGAAGCGTTGCCGAGGTTGACGCTGGCGAATCGGAACGGGCGCTGGTCGTCGCTCGCTACGGATACTGGGCAAGGGGGAGAACGCGATGCCAGAAATTGGAAGCCTTTCCGACAAACAGGTGCGGCATTTCCGGCAGATTCTGTTGTGGCCTCTGCGACTGATGCCGATCCGGGCGGGGAGCCAGATTCAGAGGCACTGGGAACTGCTCGGGCAGTTCGGGGAAGACAATCTCTGGCAAGAGGTCGTCGACGAGTTTACCGGCGATCCAGGGCAGTTCCAGGAGCGCCATTACAACGAGTTCGTTACTTTCCTGCCCTACGTTCAGCGCTTCCTTTACGGCGAAAGCAGGGGAGCACGATCCGGCGACGAACGCAGCGCCTCGCTGATGCGCGTGTTTCGCCGTAGCGATGTCGCCAGCGTACGCTTGACCGCCAGCCGCGAAGACAAGCCGCTCACCTTCCGTGTTGCGCACGTCGATCTGTATTTCTTTTTCGATATCGACGTCGTACTGCTGAACGTGGAGATATACGCCGATGATCTGCCGCTCCATCAGGTACAGAATACGCTTTATCGTTTCGGCTGCGCCTATCCCGCCGGCTGGGACGAGCACGGCCAGGGCCTGCACTGCATGCACCGCGTCGAGTGGCTGGGCGCCGATGGCAGTGTGCTGGCGGTGTCGGACTACGAGAAGCGGGAGAAATATTTGTCGTTCGTGTGCCGGCATCGGGCGCCGCACATCGCCGCACACTGGGAATTTTTGCTCAAACCCCTGGTGCTCGATCAATCCGAAGACAAAGGCGTGATCCGTTACCGGCAAATCGAGTACTACCGGCTGCCGGTGATGGGTTATCTGGCGCTGGACAACCCGCGCGCGCTGACTCGCACCGATTTCGTCCGCCTTGGGCTGATCACATCGCCCGGAGCCGACGAATCGCTGCCTTATTCCGATCGCTACGTCGCGGGCTTCGAGGAAAGCTATTGTTACGACCGTTACTGGAGCGACGCATCCGACGGGCCGAACACGCGTTTCCTGGCCTGCGGCCATGCGCTGATTGTGGTCGGCGATGCCGGATCGAAACTGTTCGTCAGCCGCGAGACCGGCGTGCTGGCGCAATTCCGCCACCAGCATTTTCTGCTGTTCCTGATCGCACATTTTCACAAGGCCGCATTGCTGATGTTCTCCGACCGGCTGGTGGACGCACTCAACAAGCTCGATATCCACGATGCGGAGTCGGTAAAGAATTTCAAGCGCGTTATTCGCGAGAACTTCGAAATCTTCCTGCGCTTTACCCACCGCTACTGGTTCCATGAGGTTTCCGATCACGCCCAGTCCAAGGCGTTGTTCCGCCTGTGCAGCCGGCACCTGGGCAGCGACGCGTTGTACCAGGAGGTCAAGCAGGAGATCAGCGACATGAGCCACTATCTCGATAGCGACAGCCTTCGCCGGCAGGCGAACACCGTGATCAGACTGACGGTGGTGACGACCTTCGGGCTGATCGGCACGGTCACCACCGGCTTCCTTGGCATGAATCTGATCGCCGCCGCCGACCGGCCGCCTCTGGAAAAGCTGCTCTACTTCCTGATCTGCCTGATTCCCATTACCTGGCTGACCTTCTACAGCGTAGTCAAGTCGAAGCGACTATCGGAGTTCCTCGACGCGCTGTCCGACGAGCGCCTGCCGTTGAAGGCAAAAGGCGCCGCGCTGCTCAACGTGTGGCGCAAATAGCGCAAGGCCTGACAGGCTATTGGCGGCGATGCGGGATGACAGGATTGCGTCCGGAATGGGTCGATCAGCGCAGACCGCCGCTTTCGATCATGGCCGACATCGGCTTCTTGCTGGCGAGCAGCCTGAATGCCGGCGAGCTTTCCACCGCTTGCAGGAAAGCGTCGACAGATTTCCAGTCGGTCGAGGCCGTGGAGAACGGGAGCAGTTCCGCCTGACCGCTCGGTTCGAACATCAATGTGATCCCTGCCAACAGGTCGGTTTCGCCTCCGGCGGCGTCCTTTGGGGTCACCTGCCTGAGCACGCTCAATTTGAAAGCCGTGGCGCAGCCTTCCGACCAGCCGCCATAGCGGAACACCAATGCGTCGGCAGACGGAGCGCCGCCGATCACATCGACCGGCGCGAAACGCAACCAGTCGACCATCAGCCTGACCATTTCATCTGCGCTCAAGTCGTTGGGCTCGACTTCGCGTTCGCGCATATAGCGCTGGAGTTGCGTAAGCAGGCCGTGCGAAGTCAGCACGCGGGTGCCCGCTAGAACGATCGGGTGCGCGGGGACATCCGCCGCGTTTCCGTTGACCAACGTCGAGGGAGGCTCTTCGGCGAACACGCAGGCCGAGGTCAGGAACAGGCACGAATAAAGCAACCGTTTCAACTTTTTCATTGCGCGAGGTCGATGCAGTCGGTCCAGAGGCTCACGCCCTTTGCACGAGTTTTCTTCCGTGTTTGTGTTGTTCGCTGCAACCTGCCCGCTGCCGGTGCGGCGCAAGGAATTCCTCGTAAGTCGAAAAACCCTGCGGAAGCACGACTTTCGCCCGTGGCGTTTGCAGATTTTCCCGGTTGCTTTCCGTGCTTCTGTCGAACGCCTCGCACGCGGCGCCCTGATAGCCCATGGCTTCGTAAGTAAATCCGATATCGAGATTCACGGTTGTCAGCGCATCGAAGCGTTTGTATTCTGCAAAAATGATCCGCGCTTTTTCGAAGTAGGCGATGGACTGCTCATAGCGCGTATCGAACCTGGCAGACTTGTCGAGGAATCCGTTTTGGCGATAATGCCCGGCCCATTTTCCCTCGACGGCGGCAGACCGGAAGAAGAATCCATAAGTGCGGTAAGCACTGGCAAGGCCCAGTTGGTCGTGGTTTTTCTGGTAACTGCCGAGCGCCTGGCGGATGAGTTTTTCGGCGATCACGGGGTTGTCCCGCCGCTCGAAGCGGTCGGTCGCGTCACGAAGGATGGCTGCCGGATTGGAAGTCGCAACGATTCCTACGCCGGCACAACCGGCAAAAACAGCGCAAAGCCCGCCCACCAATGACATAGTTAATAAAGCCCGCATCGTCGCCCTCCCTGGGCAGCACGGCGAAGCAAAACCGTTTCTCATAGTGCGCCTGTCGACTGCGCGGCGCAAGGCGGCGGCGCGGAAAAGCGCTGACCGTTACACGGGAGCGGTCACGCTGGGCGGGCTACTGTGGTGCTGTACCGCTCACCATCACCGGCTGCTCGCGGTAGGCATTGGGGAACAGGCGGGCTTTCTGGCAGTTCTTGAGTCGATCCTGCCCTTTATGCGCTGACGCGTTGCTGAAAGTTCGTCAGATCCAATTGCCGAATTACCGGCACCTGATATTCCTGCAAGAACAGAGGGCTTTCGTGCGGACCCGAGTGCCGTCTTTTCGACATCCCCCTCTGGCATAGCCCATGCGACATTCTGGTTGGGTTTTGCGTTTTGAGTGTCAACCTGACGGAGGTGTCCGATGTCCAAGCGCTCGATCGATGATTCCTCGGCGCGCATGAGGAAGCTGTGGCTGGCATGTGAGTATCCCGGTCGGATCGTACTTCGTGACATTGCCCGCTTGTCATGGAATCTCAAGCGCGCCTATGCCGCGCTCACGGGCCGTAATCAGTCCTCCCCGAGCAAGGAGGAAAGCGAGAATCATTTGTGGGCTGAACGACGGGAATAGGAATATCAGGATATGGCCCTGGGTTCTGAAACCTCCCAATCGTGACGGCGTAGCGGACGACGTTACCAGCAGACTTTGGTCGGGCAATGGCGCGGCAGCGGGGGTCAAGCATTTGGCGGTACGTCGCGTTTTGACAGATGCCCGCCGTACAGGGCGGCGGGCAGGGTAACGAAGAAGCCAACGATGTCGAACCAGAGCGGGGAGCTGCCTGACAGGAGTATCCCTATTGCAACGCCGGCAAGGCCAAGGGCGCCGGCGTTGAAGTACGGAAGCCTTTTTGCAAGCCGCGCGGCGAGGTAGCCACCAAGGATTGTCGTGAAGGTGCCAAACGCGAGCGCAGACAATAAGAAACCGCTGCTCTGATTCAGGGCTTCGACCGCGGCCCGGGTTTGTTCGGGTGTCGTGTTCTCGCTGACCGATTGGCTCGCGAAAAAAATAGTCAAAATCATGCCGCCCAACGTGTCGAGTGCGAGCATGACAGCAAGAGAAATCAGCAGCGCTTTGGGGTTCACCCTGTTCATGCTGGCGCATTCTTTCGCAGCCTCGGCGTGACGTCACGCATACGGCGCCCCGTCCTGATGAACATATCGCCACTTCCCGTCCACGAGCAGCGCCTTGAGATCGTCATCCGGATACCTTCCTTCGTCTCCCGGCGGTCTGTCGCCGACTTCCAAGTAAACAACATCCTCTTCGTAGCGGATTCTCCCACACAGGCTGGTTGAGTACTTGTTTTCGAGCACCCACCGAGCCCGAAGCGTTTCGTCGCCTCGAAGAGTTAGTGCAAGTCTGCCCGCATATATGTGGGTTGCCGCACAGAACGGACAGGGGCGCTCGTGCCAGAGTGGCGAATGACGGAAGGCAAAATGTCGAAGAGGCCCATTCGGATCCCATTAATGCCGATACGAATGAACGACAACGCGCTCTGCATGTTTCTTATCCAGGAAGGATTATCTTATGCCTAACACCCCCCAGACAGAAATTGCCGTTAATCGCAATCAATTGCCGAAGTGCCTCACCGGCATCAAAGGCTTTGACGAAATTACGGAAGGCGGGCTTCCGAAAAACAGAGTCACGTTGATCTGCGGAAGCACCGGCACTGGAAAAACCCTTTTGGGGATTGATTTTTTAATCAATGGTGCGATCAATTACGATGAGCCAGGGGTCTTCATGTCCTTTGAAGACACCGACGTCGAACTTTACAAAGACGTGGCTTCTCTCAACCTGGATTTAGAGGGGCTGGTCTTACAAAAAAAGATTCTGATCGACTATGTTCTGTTGGAGCGCCGGGATATTCAGGAGAAAGGCGAATTTAATCTTGAAGGATTATTCATTCGCCTGGAAGTTGCAATTGATTCCATCGGCGCCAGACGCGTTGTTCTGGATTCCATTGAATCGCTTTTTGCGGGCGTCAGCGATGCCGGCATTCTTCGCCTGGAAGTAAAAAGACTTTTCCGGTGGTTTAAGGAAAAACAAGTCACCGCAGTCATTACGGGAGAGTTGAGGCAAGGCTCTTATACCCGTCATGGCCTGGAAGAATACATTTCAGATTGCATCATCCTCCTGGACAACAGGGTCCGGGAGCAAATTTCCACCCGCAGAATCCGTGTCATTAAATACCGGGGATCAAATCATGGAACAAACGAATACCCCTTCGTCATCGACAAAGATGGACTTTCAGTCATTCCCATCACTTCTGCAGGGCTCGATCAACCCGGCACGCGCGAGAGAGTGTCGACAGGAATCCCATCACTGGATAAATTGTTCCAGGGTGGAGGTTATACCCGAGGCAGCACGATACTGGCTTCAGGTACCGCGGGCACCGGGAAAACAAGCCTCGCGGCTGCATTCGCAGTGCAAAGTTGTAAACGCGGGGAGCGGTGTCTTTTCCTGTCCTATGAAGAGTCATCGGGGCAACTCGTTCAAAACATGAGTTCCATCGGTTTTCAGTTGGAACCAATGGTTAAAAAAGGATTGCTGAAGATTGTGTCTACCCGGCCTTCCTTTTTTGGTTTGGAAATGCATTTGCTCGATTTATACAAGATCATTGCTGATTTCAAACCCAAAGCGGTGGTCATTGATCCCCTGACCAGTCTCATTGGGCAGGGAAACCAACTTGAAATTCAATCCATGCTGACTCGCATGATTGATGCATTGAAATCCAGGGGCATCACCGGCTTTTTTACCAGTCTTGTTTCTTCAAACCAACAAAACGACACGAGCGGCGAAATCGGCGTCTCGTCGTTGATTGACACCTGGATCGTCGTCAGGGAATTGGAAGAAAACGAGGGTAGGCGGCGCATTCGTGGTACTTACATTGTCAAGTCTCGTGGCATGGGCCACTCCAGTGACGTCCACAAACTGATATTGAGTGATGATGGATTGCACTTAGAACCAATGGACATTCATGCCACTGCCGGCGCCGATCAGAAAAGGAAAATTGGTAAAAGTCCTTCTGTGAGCCGAAAATTAAGCAAAAAAAGCTGACGGTATCTGATGAAGGTCAGTCGACTGACATACTCATGGATTCAATTCATCCTACCTTCATAGTCGGCGTCGGCGGCTCAGCCGGAGCGCTTAACGCCTATAAGGCGCTCTTGGGCGCCCTGCCGTCCAATACAGGAATGGCCTTTGTCATTGTTTCCCATATTCACCCCACCGCGCATAGTTACCTATCTCAAATTCTGTCCCGCCAAACGAAAATGCCCGTCATGCTGGCTTCCAACGCGATGCCGATCTCGGCGAATCACGTCTACTTGACTCCTGCGGACTCCGATCTGACAGTTGAGGGCAATGCCTTCAAGGTCGTCTCTCCGCGCACCAGCAGGGGCAATCAGATAGATATATTTTTTGTTTCTTTAGCGGCGGCGATCGGGGCGCGGGCGATCGGCATTATTTTCTCCGGGTATCAGGGCGACGGTACTGAAGGCTGCAAGCAGATCAAGGCAAAGGGAGGAATAACCTTTGCCCAGGACGAGTCTGCCGAGATAGACAGCATGCCTCGCCGCGCGGAGGCGGAAGGCTGTATTGATTTTGTCCTGCCACCCGAAAAAATTGCAGATGAACTGCAAAGATTGGCTCTTCTCCGTAAGTAGACCTGTGGCACCGCGACGTCTATAGATCCTTCGCAATGTCGGGCTCTACCCGCACGTCCTCGGTCATGTGTGCCGCTTAATTTCGTTTTTTCGCTTGAACCCGGAAGACGCGGGCCGCGACGCCGTCGGGTGTCAACGTCCTAGG
>JANXVW010000351.1 GCA_025351455.1 Betaproteobacteria bacterium
GCGAAAGCGCTCGAAGGAATGAAATACCAGGGCGACACCGGCGAAGTCTGGATGCGCGCCGACGATCATCAGATCATGCAGCCGATCTACCTTGCAACGTTCACGAAAGCCGGCGGGAAGGACGTCAAGTACGACGTCGAGAGCACCGGTTACGGCTGGCGCACGGACGCGCGCGTCGAATACAAGGACACCGTGCTGCCGACGACATGCAAGATGGAAAGACCGTGAGTAGGGGCTGGTGATTGTGATTGGTGATTGGTGATTGGCGAGAATCTATAATCTGTGCCTTCATGCAAATGAAACGGGCGCCTCGGGCGCCCGTTTTAATTACTGCGATCCGATCGAATTACATGCGATTGAATTTACGTTGAGCCGCATTGACACATTTCTGCTTCTCGCCGCCTTTCATGCCATCGCACTTCTTCAGCGCAGCCATGTAATCCTGGTCCTGGCTCGCCTGTTCGGGCGCCGATTTTACCGCACCGGGGTCGCCCGGCTGGTTCTCCGACGCGCGCGGTTTTTCCTCGGTGGGTTTCGTCGCATCGGCGGCACTGGCAAAACCACTCGTCAGCACCATTGCCGCGGCGCCGGCGATCATTGCGTTTAACAGCTTGTTCATGGGAGGTCCTCTCTCTATGGGATGACAAACATTGCTCGATGCGGCCTTTATATGTCGCATCTACGGCATTAGTCCCAATGCGCGCTTCCCAAGTTCAAAGCACGTTGTCGTTCGCGGCAGACAATGCCAAACAAACGGGCCCCGCCCGATGCCCGTTTTTTCAATCACCGCCGCGCGATTACATCTGGCCGTACCTCTTTTTGGCCGTATCGATGCATTTGCTCTTGTCGGCGCCGGCCATCGGCTCGCATTTTTTCAACGCCGCCAGATATTCCTGCTCGCGCTTGGAAACGGTGGCCCCACCTGCCGCCGGATCATCAGGCTGCTCGACTCCCGGTTGCTTGCTTTTCTGGTCGTTGTCGGCAGCGGTGGCGACTCCGCTCAAGGTCAGGGCCAGGACGGCGGCGGACAATAATTTAATCAGCTGGTCCATCTTATCTCTCCTTCGCATCATTAATCTGTCATCAGGATCTACGGCCCAACGACAGCCCTAAGCGCCGAAGTCGTAGCGACCACGGCATTCGTTTAGTCCTTCACGCCGCAAGCAGGTTCAAACAAATTGTGTCGCCCTCTGGCGACGATCTCGATCATCCAGCGGATGAATGGACTGGTCACCGCAAAGACGCAAAGAGCGCAAAGGAAAAGCCGGAACGAGGAAACGGAAATGCGAGCTGGTGAATTGGGGCCGAGTAATTCTCACCGCCCAGCAGCGTCAACCTTGTCCGCGCGATGGGTTACAAATAATGAAACGGCCTCCATTAGCGAATATTTTTACTCCTGGTTTTCCTTCGCGTCCTTTGCGTCTTTGCGGTGAAAGGGAATGATTTAACTAAGCACTCATCTTGAACCACGCCCAGCACAGCATCGATGCGCCGCCGAGGTAGACCCACAACCCCGCGGGTTTCGACATGACGATCTCGACATCGGCCTGCGAGGGCAGGCAGGAATAGGCCAGACTCGCCGCCACATAACCCCAAGCAAGTTCGTGCCATTGCAAGGGCGGGATTTGCGCGGCGCGCCAGTACACCATCCACAGGGCAGCGGGTAAAGCCAGCAGCGGGGCGAAGCCCACCCAGAGCGCGTTGTACCAGCGGATATTGGAAAACATCACGTAGCCGAGCGTGGCCGATCCGTCGCGATGGAATTTCGGAAGCAGCGAAACCTTGACCGGCTTGGCCAGCGTCAGGGTGCCAATGAGGAAATGCAGCAATTCATGGCCGATCGTGCCAGGCAAGGAAACCAGGCTGAAGAAACGCGGCGTTCTGCGCAGGCAATGCAGGAGCACCGCGGTTACGATTACCGCCGCCAGGTAGGCGCAGAACGACCAACCAACAGGGAATCCTGCGAGGTTCATTCCTGCGCGCAGGCCATGCGGAACAATCGCGCCGTCACGGTTGATCCGCCGTGTTCATTACTTCGGTTTCGGCAGGGACTGGTAAACCAGATCGATGCGTTTGCGGATCGATTGCAGCGCCGCCGTGTCGCCAGCGGATTCGGCACGCTTTGCCTGCACGTTGAGGTAGGCCAGCAACGGCCGCCGATAGCCCTGTGCCGATGCCGTGTCGATGGCTGCGGTCAATCCATCCGGTGACAAACGCGCGAGGCGGAACAAGGCGCCCGCCGCGACCAGGCGCGAAACGGGATCTTCGATCTTTTGCATCGCCTTGTTGCGGGTGACTTCGTCATGCGCCATTGCAACGCCGCGATATTGTCCGGGCAGTCTGGGTGCGTCCTGCTCGCGCCCACGGCCGATGACAAAATCGCCGTAGACCCGATCTTCCGCCGTCGCATCTGCGCGTACGGATTCGTACGCCACGCACGCGTCGACATCCAGCGCCGCGGTGCCCAGCGCGCAGCGCACCAGTTCCGCCCGCGCGGCAAGGTCCGGCCTGCCGGTGGAAGCCACGGCCGCCTTCACTTGCGCGAAGCTGCGCTCGGCGAGCTGCGTATCGCCTTCGAGATACTGCTGCGTGAATCTTTCCAGCGAAGCATGCGATTGCAGCTGCCATTCCGGCGCCATCGGCCCGCCAGCGCAGGCGCCGAGAAACAGCACCACCGCAACGATGAGGTTCCTCACGGCAGCTTGATCTGCGTCTTGCGCGCAAACGGCCATTTGCGGTTGATCTCGTCGATCAGTCCGTTGACTTTGCGGATGCTGCCGTCGACTTCGGTGCGCAACGCGCCGAGGTCGGTGGTGGCATCCTTGACGTTGGAGGCGGCATTCTTGATTTCAGTGGTGGTCGCCTACGCATTCGCCAGCACTTCGTCGGCTTTCTTCAGGCTGTCGCGCGCCTCAAGGAGGATGGTATTGAGCTGCGCGATGGATCGTTTCGCCTCGTCCATGACGCCGCCCTGGCCGAACATCCTGTCGTCCGTCTTTGCCAGCACCCCGTCCGCGCGCGCGGTCACGCCTTTGAGCGAAGCGAGCAGCGCATTCACGCTGTCCACGGTATCGAGAACTTTTTTCGCCTGATCGGGACTGCCTGTGACGCCGCCAAGCACGCCATACTCGCCCGCCATGCGCTCGGTCACCGATTTCAGGTTCGCCAGCGTCTGGTTGAAACTCGAATCGGGCCGGATGATTTCATCCACGTTCTGGAGGATGCTGTTGGCGCGGGCAATCACCTGCGGGATGTCCTGCGCCGCATCCTTGCTCACAAGCTGGCGTTCCGCCCCTGCGGGCAGTTCCGGGTCCTGCATCCTGGGAGAGAAAGCGCGGATCTTCGCGCCGCCGAGGAACTGCTTTTCCAGCGAGAACACGCTACTGATACGCAACCAGCGCGCGTCTTTCTTCTTGACGCTCACTTCGATGCGCACGCGGCCAAGTTCGTCTAGTGCCATGCCGGAAACCTGGCCGATCGGAAACCCGGAGAACATGACTGGCATGCCGATCACCACCCCTTCCGCGTCCGGCGCGTTCAGCGTCAGCGCCTGGGTGCTGTCGAACATCCCGCGCGCATAGAGCGCATAGAGCAACAAGCCGACGGCGATGACCGGAATCAGGGTCAGTACCGCACCGACTTTGACGGCGAGGTGCTTTATGCGCGGCTGGTGTACAGAGCGGCGTTCCATGCGTAATCCAGGATCCAGCACTGCTCGAAGCGGCCTTCGAGGGCAAGGAGCAATCGATTGAGAAAGAAAGGATAGTTGGTATCCGGCAGCAATTGCGCCGGCCGGTCGATCAGAATTATAGGCGGGGACAATACGATCGCCCGCAGCAACTTCGCGACGAAACGTTCCTCGTAGGTCAGATCGGGGTCGCGCTGCTCGGCGCACCCGGTCTGACCGACCTGGGTCAGGAGCTTCCAGGCCGTATCGTTGGCCTCACCGATGTAAGTGTTGGTGCGAAACTGCAGCACGACAGCGATGTTCTCCAGCACCGAGAGATTTGCACGCAGCGGCAGACTTTCCGACACCAGGAAGGCTTCCGGATGGTCCTCGATCAATTGACGGCGTTCGGCATCGCCGGCGAGCAGGACGACCCGCTTTTTTGCCCCGGACTTTTCCTTCGCGTTGGTCATGGCATCAGACGTAGACCATGGCGAGCGCCGCAGCCTCGATCAGCATCAGCGAGAAAAACAGCCGGACCATGCCACGCAGCACCGAAATCGGCGCGTGGAACAATTTCTGCGGCGTGCTCAGGCCCTCTGAAATCGGGATCACGGTCACGGCGAACCCGAACGCAAGCGTTTTCGCCCACAGCACCAGCAGCACCGGGATGTCGAGCACCTTGCCGATCATGCGGGTGAAATCGCCATCGGTCAGGGTCCAGGGATGGAAATCGACGATTGCGAGGTGCGTCAGCCAGAGTGCTGCGACGATATTGACCGCGGTCAGTGCCAGTACCGATATCGTGCCGCCCACCACGCGTGGCAACAGTTCGAGGCGCATCGGGTCGATGCCGATGCGCTGCAGGGCATCGAGCTCGTTCTGGATTTTCATCAAAGCGACCTCGGTATTGATCGCGGCGCCGGTGCGCAGCGCGACGAACAGCGCCGTCATCAGCGGCAGGATTTCCAGCACCAGGATCCGCACGATCAGTTCCAGCGCGTACTCGTACAAGCCATACTTGCGGGCGGTGATGCCGACGATTTCGATGATGAGATAACTGAACAGCGCCGCGAATACGCAGAATCCGGGCAGAATCTGCCAGGCGGTGAAATAGATCTGCTTCTGCACGACCAGCCGTGTCGCCTTGTTGTACGTGGCTGGCGAGAGCATGCCGATGAGGGCGGTCATCGCGAACCGGGATACACGGACCCATGCGTCCAGCCACTCGGAGAAGCCCTGCCCGACCAGGGTCAGCCAGGCATGCAACGCATTCACAGCCGCGGCGCTCCACCCAGCCCGCGCACGAACGTCGCCTGCTCCTGCGCCGCGCTGTGCAGCAGGCTGATGTCGTTGCCGGCAAGCATCATGCGAAATCCCAGCCCGAGGTAGCGCGTGAGCAACGCCTTGCCGTAAATGCCGCCGAGCGCGGGAATCTTGCCATGCTTCTTGCATGCAACCAGCACAGTGTCGATGGCGCTGCGCAGGCGCTCATGATCGAGCTGGCCGGGAATGCCCATTTCAAGGCACAGGTCATTGGTGCCGATCAGGAGGGCATCCAGTCCCGGAACGGCGGCAATGCGCTCGGCGTTTTCGACGGCGAGCGGCGTCTCGATCATGGCGATCACCAGCGTGGCGCCGTCGAGGTTTTCGACGACTTCGCCGGTCGGGCGCGAAGCAAAACCGAAATGCGGATAGGTCCCGCCGATGGAGCGATGTCCCAACGGCGGAAAACGGAATGCATCGACCATCGCTTGCGCCTGTTCGGGGGTATCGACGTGCGGAATCACGACGCCCAGCGCTCCGCCATCGAGGCAACGGCCGCCGAGCGCGAGTTCGCCGGCGGGTACGCGCACGATAGGGGCGATGCCCGCATCGAGCGCGGCCACGGATATCTGGTAAGCCGTTTCGACCGAAGCCGGTCCGTGCTCGAGGTCGATGAATAGCCAGTCGTATCCGGCGGACTTCATCAGGCGCGCAACCTCCACGCCACGCAGGCCGCGGATCCCCACGCCGATGGCAACCTCCCCTTTTTCCAGCCGTTCCCTGACCGGATTCGTCAAGCGCTGCATTGCGTCTCCCGTTTTTATTGCTCCGGCTCGCGCCCGGGAGCAAGGATGGCAACGATAGCAGAACGCACTGGCGGCCGCGTCAGGGGCGTGGGGCCGTTGGCCGCAGAGTCAAGGTTCAGCCGCCGAACAGCCGCCAGCCGTACCCGCCGCAGTCCACGCATGGCAGGCTGCCGAGGAATCCGGTCGCCTCGCAACCCCGGCAGGGATCCCAGACATAAGACAGGTCACTACGGAAGGTTCCCGCGCACCGCCTGCCGTGAACTGTCTGGCCGCAGCGTTGGTTGACCCGCTGCTTAGGATCGATCAGGGCGCGGCAAATGGTACACACGGCCAGGGGTTTCGATTTCGCGGAATGACGCATGGCTTGTCCTTCGTGGAGGGGAGACGCGGGCCCGGCCTGTGGTGCCGTCCGGGCTAGAACATGCACCGTGCTTGCAACGCCGCTCGGGAGGACGTCGAAAAATTATACAGCGCAGGCGCCGGGAATATCCCGGCTTGGCTGTTCCACGGGAATAAAGCTGCGCGGGTACACTTCCGGGGAATCCGGCCACCGGGGGAGCGGAAATGAAAAAAGTCGTCTGGGGGGTGTTGAGCACGGCAAAAATCGGCCTGGAACGCGTGCTGCCCGGCATGCTGAAGAGTCCGATGTGCGACATCCGGGCGATCGCATCGAGGTCGCCGGCCGCGGCACGCAAGGCGGCCGACAAGCTTGGCATAGCGAAGGCCTATGGCACGTACGAAGAATTGCTGGCCGATCCGGAAATCGAAGCGATCTACAACCCGCTGCCCAACCATCTTCACGTCCCGCTGACACTGCAGGCCGCAGCGGCCGGCAAACACGTGTTGTGCGAAAAGCCCATTGCAATGAACGCGGATGAGGCGGCACAACTCAAGGCGGCGGCGGGAAAAGTGCTGATCATGGAAGCCTTCATGGAGCGCTTCCATCCGCAATGGCTCAGGGCACGTGAACTGGTGCGCAGTGGCGATATCGGCACGCTGCGGGTGGTGCAATTCCTGTTCTGCTATTCCAATACCGATCCCGCCAACATTCGCAACCGGGCCGACATCGGCGGCGGCGCGCTCTATGATATCGGCTGTTATCCGATCACGGCCGGACGCTTCTTCTTCGAGGCCGAGCCGCGGCGAGGCATCGCGCTGATCGACCGCGATCCGGCATTCCGCACGGATCGCCTGACCAGCGCACTACTGGACTTCGGTTCCGGCCGGCATCTCGATTTCACGGTATCGACACAACTTACGCCCTATCAGCGCGTGCATCTGTGCGGCACCAGGGGACGCGTCGAGATCCAGATCCCGGTGAACCCGGCGCAAGGCGGGCAGACCCTGTTGTACAAAGACGACGGCTCATCGCTGGCCGGCGCCGGTGTGCGCACGGAAGTCGTTCCGGAAAGCGATCAATACAGGCTGCAGGGCGAGGTCTTTTCGCGCGCGGTGCGCGGCGAGATCAGTTTGCCTTACGGCATTGACAATGCGATTCACGGCATGCGCGCGATCGATGCGCTGTTCCGTTCGGAAACAAGCCGGAAATGGGAAGAGGTGTAAGGGCCGTAAATGCCGTGAATGTCGTGAATGTCGTGAATGTCGTGAATGTCGTGAATGTCGTGAATGTCGTGAATGTCGCAAACGGCTTCGCCGTTTGCGGATCAAGCCAGCTTCCAGATTGGAGGGGGGAATCTCGCTGTCGATCTGGCGAAGTACAGCCCTGGAACACGTATTCACGACATTCACGGCCTTTGCGGCCTTTGCGGCCTTTGCGGCCTTTGCGGCCTTTGCGGCCTTTGCGGCCTTTGCGACATTCACGACATTCACGACATTCGCGACGCGGTAAAATCATCCGCGACACAATACTTTTGCCTAAATAACAAAACGCAAATGCCAGGTCCTTTGGAAGGGGTGAAGGTCCTCGACCTCACCACCGTCGTCATGGGTCCGTTCGCGACCCAGATCCTCGCCGAGCTGGGCGCCGACGTGATCAAGATCGAATCCCACGAAGGCGACAACATGCGCCATCCCGGCCCGATGAAAAATCCGGGCATGGGTTACATGTTCCTGGGGCTCAACCGCGGCAAGCGGGGCATCGTGCTCGACCTGAAAAAACCGGAGGGCCGTGAAGCGCTGCTGCGCCTGGTCGTGCGGGCCGACGTTCTGATCTACAACGTGCGCCCGCAGGCCATGGCCCGCCTCGGTCTATCCTATGAAGAAGTCAGCGCATTGAATCCGCGTCTCCTCTATGTCGGCGCCTACGGTTATTCGCAGAAAGGCCCGTACGCGGCCAAGGCGGCGTACGACGACCTGATCCAGGGTATCTCCGGCGTCCCGTGGCTGGTCGCGCAGACCGGCGCGAGTCCCAATTACGCCCCAGTGAATCTCGCCGACCGGCTGACCGGCCTGCACGCGGTCTACACCGTCACGGCGGCGCTGTTCCAGCGCAGCCGCACCGGCCGCGGCCAGTCGATCGAAGTGCCGATGTTCGAATCGGTCACGCACTTCGTGCTCGGCGACCATATCGCAGGGTTTACCTGGGATCCGGCGGAAGGCGAAGGCGGTTACCAGCGCCTGCTCGCACGCAAGCCGTATCCGACAAGCGACGGCTACCTGTGCGTGCTGGTCTACAACGACAAGCAATGGAAGAGTTTTCTCGGCGCCATCGGCCGTCCGGAACTTATGCAGGATCCACGCTACGCGACCCAGGCGAGCCGCGCCGCGAACATCCGCGACATCTACGCGTTTCTCACCGGCCTGTTCAAGACGCGCACCACGGCGCAATGGTTGGCCTTGCTGGAAAGCGTCGACATCCCGGTCGCGCGCATGAACTCGGTGGAAGAGGTCGTCAACGATCCGCATCTTTCGCAAAGCGGATTTTTCGTGACGGAAGACCATCCGAGCGAAGGCCCGTTGCGCGCGATGCGCACGCCGACGAACTGGTCAGAATCGCAACCCGGCACCCCGCGACCCGCTCCGCGTCTCGGCGAGCACTCCGCGGAAGTGTTGCGCGAAGTGGGTTATAGCGACAGCGAAATCGCGGAACTGGTCGGCAAGGGTGTGACCAAACTGCCGTGACGGTCGTGACGACGCGACGATCGTGACGAGGTAACGGCAACAACCCAAGACAAGGTCTTTGACGTTACGCGTCACGTCGTCACGATCTTCAAGTCTTTTAAGGGATTTCCATGGACTTCTCCCTCACCCCCGACCAGCTCTCCATCCGCGACGCGATCGCGAAACTGTGTGAAAAATTCGACGCACAGTACTGGCTTGATCGCGACCGCAAGGGCGGGTTTCCGGAGGACTTTTATCGCGCGGTCGCCGACGCCGGCTGGCTCGGCATCGCGATGCCGTCGCAATACGGCGGTGCGGGGCTGGGCATCACGGAGGCCGCGCTGATGATGCAAGCCATCAGCGAATCCGGGGCCGGATTTTCCGGCGCGTCGGCCGTACACATGAACATCTTTGGCCTCAATCCGGTCGTGGTATTCGGCACCGAAGCGCAGAAGGGCCGCTGGCTGCCGCCGCTGATTCGCGGAGAGCAGAAAGCCTGCTTCGCCGTGACCGAACCCGGCGCCGGGCTCAATACGGCAAAAATCGCCACCACCGCGCGGCGCGAAGGCGATCACTACATCCTGCGCGGGCAGAAAATCTGGATATCCACCGCACAGGTCGCCGACAAAATGCTGGTGCTGGCGCGCACTGCCGCGGCCGGCGCGAGGCCGACCGACGGCCTGTCGCTGTTCTATACCGACCTGGACCGCCGCTTCGTCGAGGCGCGCGAAATCGATAAGATGGGCCGCAAGGCGGTCGACTCGAACATGCTGTTCATCGAGGAACTGCCGGTGCCGGTACGGGATCTCATCGGCGACGAAGGCAAAGGTTTCGATTGCATCCTGCACGGGTTGAATCCGGAGCGCATCCTGATCGCGGCCGAAGCCATCGGCCTGGGCCGCGCCGCGCTCAGGCGCGCGGTCGACTATGCAAAAGAACGCGTGGTCTTCGATCGACCGATCGGCCAGAACCAGTCCATCCAGCATCCGCTGGCGCGCTGCTGGATGGAACTCGAGGCGGCGAACCTGATGATGTTCAAGGCGGCCGCGCTTTACGACCGCGCGCAAGCGTGCGGCGCGGAATCGAATGCGGCTAAATATCTTGCGGCGGAGGCCTGCTTCCGCGCCTGCGAACAGGCGATGCTGACGCACGGCGGCATGGGCTATGCGAAGGAATACCACATCGAACGCTATCTGCGGGAAGCGATGATTCCACGGCTCGCGCCGGTCAGTCCGCAACTCATCCTCTGCTTCATCGCCGAGAAGGTACTCGGCCTGCCCCGCTCCTACTGATCGCGCGCGGCCCGCCGGCCGAAATCAGTGGAGCCCGAGCAGGACGATCGTCGAATTGATGGTCAGGATCAATGCCGCGACGGCGAGGATGCAGCCGGCCGTGCGTGGGGAGGATTCGAACCAGCGATCGAGCGGCAAGTGCGCGTCATCGACGCCCTTGGCCATCTGTCGTGACGAAACCCAGCGGTTGCTGCGCTTTTCAAGTGCGCGCAATTTGTCCGGGAAAAACCCGAGCAGGACACCGATCGCGATCGACAGGATGCTGCCTGCGATCAGCAATGCGCCCAGCATGTGGATGATCAGGGACTCGAGGTCGGAAACGCGCCCGCCGCCCATTACCGATGTCACGGTCATGGCGTGCGCGTTTGCCACCAGTATCACTATCGAGAACAGGCCGCCGACGATGAACAGCACGCTGAACCACCTCCTGTGCCGGTATACGAACGGTTCGATCGTATGCTGCACTTCCATCGGCCTGAGTTGTTTTCGCGCCGACACCCAGCGATTCATCGGCTCGAACAGGCGGAAAACCCGCGTCCGGAATGCGGCCAGTCCGATGCCCAGGGCGAGACCGGCTATTCCTGACACCAGGAAGAAGGAGTACATGATCGGAATCAGGAGCTCGTCGAACAGATAGTTGTGCAGGAGCGGCATGCAGTCTTCCTGTGGGCGGGCGAATCGATGTCGCGACGGCCCTTGCGGCGGGCCACTGGGGCGCACTATAGACCCAAACAAGGGCAATGTCCCCGCCTGCCGCCGTGAATTGGGAAAAAACAATAAATCGCGGCTTGTTCGGGCCTTTTTCGTTCCGTGCGCTAGCGCACGGAACGCGCGGGCAATTGAGGAGACAATAACGCGGCTCGCATCCGGTCGCGAGCTGCTGAATTGAAAACCCGGTACCTGAAAGGATATAAACGCCATGCTCTACACCATTGCCGTCGTTCTTCTCATCCTCTGGCTTCTGGGACTCGTGACCTCGGTGACCATCGGGGGATTCATCCATGTTCTCCTGGTGATCGCCATTGTGATTATCCTGCTCAGAGTGATCAGTGGGCGCAAGCCGCTCTGATCCGCGGGGAAAGCGTCCCGGCTGCACGACATGATTGAGCGTTTCATAATTGATGACAGATGGAAAACGCTCAACCCCTCACCCCGACCCTCTCCCAAAGGGAGAGGGCGAGGATTGATCTAATTTACCGACGTGATTTAGGGAAAGATCAATAAGTGAACTGAGGAACACAGCAGCCCGGGCGTGTGTGCCTGAGGGACGGAAAAGTCCGCATTCCTGCCATCGCCGGGGTGCGGACTTTTTTTGTACTAGACTTTCGCTCTGCGAATTCCTTCTTCCAACAACTCGACTACCCAAATGGATGCCAAAGCCCTTTTTGCCCACCTGCGCCAGTTCGACACCCCGACCATCGCCAACGCTCTGGAGATCGCGCAGGGTAAACGCGCCCTTGACGGCTTCACCCGGCAACCCTACCTGACCGCCTTCCCGAAGCTGCCGGCCATCGTCGGCTTCGCCAGGACGGCGGCCATCCGCTGCTCGACACCGTACGATCCCGCCGTACGCAGGAAGAACCAGATCGACTATTACGAACATGTGGCGCAGGGCGGGCAGCCGACGATTGCAGTCATCCAGGACATCGACAACCAGCCCGGACTCGGCGCCTTCTGGGGAGAGGTCAATACCCACGTGCATTGGGGTTTGGGTTGTGTCGGAGCGCTGACCAATGGATCGATGCGCGACCTCGATGCCATGCAGCCGCAGTTTCAATGTTTCGCCGCGACGCTCTCGCCCAGCCACGCCTGGGTGCAGGTCGTCGAAATCGGCAAGCCGGTGGAAGTGCTCGGCCTCGCAGTAACCGACAACGACATCGTGCACGCCGACCGTCACGGCGCCATCCTCATCCCGCACGGTGTACTGGAAAAACTGCCGGCCGCGATCGACCTGATGGCCCGCAAGGAGAAAGTCATCCTCGACGCCGCCAAAAAGTC
>JANXVW010000072.1 GCA_025351455.1 Betaproteobacteria bacterium
CACGATAGTCACGATCCAGAATATGTTACTTTCCCTTCACATGCCAATCCTAATGAACGCCAACCTTCTCCCCTCAACCATCCACGAACAAGTTGTCGCCTTCCTCGACCACGGTCGCGGGTCGGACCACGATGCGTACGAACTCGCCGGCTGCCTGGAGGCGATTGCGATTGCGGACAGCCTGGGGCACCGGCTCGATTCGCTGATCGCGCTCATCGATTGGACCCGGCTGGGGCCGCTGGACGACGAGGGCCTGCCGGACCGCTCACGTCTCATCAAGGCGATCGAGGTGCTGGAAGCCTTGCCTGATGTGCAGCGCAGCCTGCAGGACACCTTTGCCGACATCCTCTCCGAGACCGAAGGCGTGAACCTGTTCGGCGAGACCGGAATTCCCGGCGATCGTGGCTTCATCGCGGAACTGGGCGATCGCGTCATGGGCCGCCTCCTCCCCGAGCCCAACGACGACCATGACCTCGCGCGCCTGGTATCGCGGCTGTACTCGAGCCGGGCCAACGCGGAGAGTTTCCGCGGGGTGGCGCCGGAACTGTTCCATCGCATCGTGCGCGCCGTCGCACCGGTCGATCGGCCGGAGATCTGGGCGCCGCTGAAAACGGCTTTCGCCGACGGCTTCCGCTTGCTGGCGATCCGCGTGCAGGCACAAGGCCTGTCGACGAAATTGCGCGCGCGCAGCCATCCGGCCTCCGTGGCGCAATCGCCCTTCCATCTTCTCGCGTTGGCCAGCGACGGCCTGATGGATGCCTGGCGCGCCGGCGAAGACGTTTCCGTCAAGGTGCCGGCATGGCGCGAACTCTGCGTCGCCTGCCGCGCGGAGACAGCCGAAGTGACGCGGCGCCTGGAAAGCGAGGGCGTGAGCGTGGACATCGTGTACGGGCTGGAAGTGCTGGAGCGCTGCCTGTCGCGCATGGAATCCATGCTCAACGTCATCGAGATCGCACCGGGCACGCAGCGCAACGAACCCATGCACCGGTTGTTGGCGCAGCTCATTGTCGCTGCGCACGACGACCGGAGCATCCGCTACCTGATCCGCGGCAACATGCAGATGCTCCAACGCAAGATCGTCGACCGCTCCGGAAAAACCGGCGAGCACTATGTCGCGCACAGCCGTCGTGAATACCGCTTCATCTGGCTGGCCGCGGCAGGCGGCGGGTTGCTGACGGTGTCGACCGCGGCCATCAAGCTCAAGGTCACGCATTCCGGATTGCCGCTGTTCATCGAAGGATTGCTCTCCGGCCTCAACTACGCCGTCAGCTTCATGTTGCTGCATCACCTTCACCTGATCCTGGCGACCAAGCAGCCGGCGATGACTGCCGCCACGCTGGCCAGGTTGCTGCGCAATCGGGATCGCACCGCACGCATGGACCGCATGGTCGAGTTCACGGTGCAGCTCTGCCGCTCCCAGTTTGCCGCCGCCATTGCCAACGTGACGGTCGTGTTCCTCGGCGCCTTCCTGTTCAATTTCCTCTGGCATCTCGCGCTCGGCCGCAATTATCTCGGCGAGAAGGAGGCGCAGTACGTGTTCCAGACCTTGAGCCCGGTCAATAGCGGCACGGTGTTCTATGCCGCATTGACGGGGGTGATCCTGTGGATGGCCGCCATGATCGGCGGCTGGATGGACAATTGGGCGGTGTATCACCGCCTGCCGCAGGCGATCGCGGATCACCGCCTCGGCGATCGCTTCGGGCGCAAGCGCATGGTGCGCGCCGCGGGCATCGTGTCGCGCAACATGTCGGGGTGGGCGACGAACATCTCGCTGGGCTTCCTGCTCGGCCTTGCTCCCGTGATGGGCCAGTTCCTCGGCCTGCCGATCGATGTGCGCCACGTCACGCTATCGTCGGGCATGCTGGCCTTCGCCGGCGCCGGTCTGCGCGGTTGGTTCACCACCGGCTGGTTCTTCTGGGCAGTCGCCGGCGTGGCGACCATGTTCGTGCTGAACCTGAGCGTGAGCTTCTTCCTGTCGCTCTATACGGCCGCGCGCGCCTACAGCCTGCCCAGGAAGGAACTGGCCGTATTAGGCGCGCGACTTTTGCGCAGGTTTTTGCAGCATCCGCTGGATTTTGTATTGCCCCGGAATATGACCGGCGATGCCGATGAAAAGGAGGGACAGTCACGGCCTTCACGGCTTTCTAACCCGCGGCGCCGCGCGCAGCGGAATCGGATCGTCCGCCATGTCCTCTTCCTCGAGTTCCTTGAGGCTCTTTTGCTGGCCGCCGGAAGCAGGCGGCGTGGCGCCGTCGCGGATCAGGTACTCGCGGCGCTGCAGGTAGGAATCGCGCAGGAAGCTGTAGTGGTCCATGGCCGCGGTGTCGAGGAATTTTTCCGCGGAAAGCAGGTTTGCGCGGGAATCGACGATGTCCAGCCCGAACAGGCCCCAGCGCACGGAAGGATCGGGATTCCAGTAAAAGAACGGGCTGGCGACGAAGTCCACGGCAAGCGCGGGTGCGTCGCGCATGTCGCTCGGCCCGAACAGGGGCAGCACCAGGTAAGGGCCGCTGCCCACGCCCCAGTATCCGAGCGTCTGGCCGAAATCCTCGTTGCGGTTTTCGATTTTCAGCTCGGTGGCCACATCGATCAGCCCGCCGAGCCCGAACACCATGTTGGTCGTAAAGCGCGCGAAATCCACCGGCACCTTGCTGCCCTTGAGTTGCAGGGCATCGTTCAGGGTGGTGACGACCACGCCGAGGTTGTTGAAGAAATTCGTGACCCCGCGGCGCGCAAGCTGCGGCACCACGGCGACGTAACCCTTGGCCGCCGGCTTGAGGATGGCCTTGTCCACGCTGTCGTTGAACGCGTAGACCTTGCGATTGAAAGGCTCCATCGGGTCCCGCGGGTTGGGTCCGGCCGCGCAGCCGCCCAGCGTACAGGTGATGAGGAGCAGGGGTACCAGGAGTCGGGCAGTCATGGGTTTTCTGTGGTTATTTGCCGCGAATTATATCGCGGCCCGGAGGATAGACATCGGATCGGCCCGGTGGTTTGCAAAAGGGGGCCGCTTGCTTCACGATTATGCCCTGCTACTGCCTGTGTACTCCCCTGTGTACTACCCTGTGGTCCGCCCCTGGCGGCCGCCATTCACGTAATAATATTGAAGAAGGAAGGGCATTCATGGATCTCGGCCTGAAGGGTAAGACCGCGCTGGTGTGCGCGGCCAGCAAAGGGCTCGGCAAGGGCTGCGCATTTTCCCTGGCGCGCGAAGGCGTCAACGTGACCATCCTGGCGCGCGGTCGCGAGGCGCTCGAAGCGACCGCCGACGAGATTCGCAAGGCCACCGGCGTCAAGGTCACCGTCGTGGCGACCGACATCACCACCGAAGCCGGCCGCAAGGAGGCGCTCGCCGCGTGTCCGAGCCCGGATATCCTGATCAACAACGCAGGCGGCCCGCCGCCCGGCGACTTCCGCGAATTCACCCACGACATGTGGATCGCGGCGCTCGAAGCAAACATGCTCACGCCGATCGACCTGATCAAGTCCACGGTGGACGGCATGATCGCGCGCAAGTTCGGCCGCATCGTCAACATCACGTCGAGCGCGGTCAAGTCGCCGGTCGACATCCTCGGCCTGTCCAACGGCGCGCGCTCCGGTCTGACCGGTTTCGTCGCCGGCGTCGCGCGCAAGACCGTCGCGCATAACGTCACCATCAACAACCTGCTGCCGGGCCTCTTCGACACCGACCGGCTCAAGAGCAGCAGCGCCGCCGCCGCCAAAATGCAGGGCAAGCCGGTCGAAGAAGTCCACGCCACGCGCAAGAATACCGTGCCCGCCGGCCGTTTCGGCCACCCCGATGAATTCGGCGATGCCTGCGCCTACCTGTGCAGCAAGCAAGCGGGGTATATCACGGGGATGAATTTCTTGATCGATGGAGGGGCGTATCCCGGAACCTTCTGACGAAGGTTCCGGGCGTGAATGTCGTGAATGTCGTGCGCAGCGAGCGGCACGCACCCCTACGGGTGCATATGAGTGTTTCCTTGATGTCGTGAATGCAGTGAATGTCGTAAGTTCACAATACCGGAAAGGCGCCCTTATGAAGTCCCACAAGGATCTCGACGTCTGGCGCCTTGCGGTTGATCTGGCCACTGACGTTTACGAAGTAACCAAGTCATTTCCCAAGGAAGAGCAGTACGGCATGGTCACGCAGATGCGCCGTTCGGCAATATCGATTGCAAGCAATATTGCCGAAGGAGCAACAAAGAATTCCTTCAGTTGTCCACATCGCTTTAGGGTCGACCAGTGAACTGGATACGCAACTTGAGATCGCAATTCGTGTCAGTCTGACAGAGTCGGAGTTTTCCGACATTCACGACATTCACGACATTCACGAGGCTATCGCCATAAACGCACCCACCGACGCCAAATTTCCCCCGCAACTCAAAGACCCCAAACTGTTTCGACAACAGGCCTACATCAACGCTGCCTGGCTCGACGCCGACTCCAAGGCCACGATCAACGTCACGAATCCCGCCGACGGCGCGGTGATCGGCACGATCCCGAAAATGGGTGGGGCGGAAACCCGGCGGGCGATCGAAGCGGCGAATGCGGCGCTGCCGGCGTGGCGCGCGAAGCTGCCGAAGGAGCGGGCCAACATCCTGCGCAAGTGGTTCGAGCTGATGATCGCCAACACCGACGACCTCGGCCTGCTGATGACCACGGAGCAGGGCAAGCCGCTCGCGGAAGCGAAAGGCGAGATCGCCTACGCCGCCTCGTTCATCGAGTGGTTCGCCGAGGAAGCCAAGCGCATTTACGGTGACGTGATTCCGCAGCACCAGGGGGATAAGCGCCTGGTGGTGATCAAGCAGCCGATCGGCGTGTGCGGCCTAATCACGCCGTGGAATTTTCCGGCGGCGATGATTACGCGCAAGGCGGCACCCGCTCTCGCGGCCGGATGCACAGTGGTGATCAAGCCGGCGACGCAGACGCCTTATTCCGCGTTTGCGCTGGCGGAACTGGCCGAGCGCGCGGGCGTGCCCAAAGGCGTCATCAACGTCGTTACCGGCAGCGCGAAAGAAATCGGCGGCGAGCTGACGTCGAACACGACGGTGCGCAAAATCAGCTTCACCGGCTCGACGCAAGTCGGCGCGCAACTCATGGCGCAAAGTGCCGCCACCATCAAGAAGGTTTCCCTGGAACTCGGCGGCAACGCGCCTTTCCTGGTGTTCGACGATGCCGACCTGGATGCCGCGGTCGAAGGCGCGATGATTTCCAAGTACCGCAACAACGGCCAGACCTGCGTATGCGCCAACCGCATCCTGGTGCAGGACAGCGTCTACGATAAATTCGCCGC
>JANXVW010000094.1 GCA_025351455.1 Betaproteobacteria bacterium
AGATCAACGACATTTCGGTGTCTCCGGAGTTGCGTGTATTTCTCGATCCCGACGGCGCGGTACCGGTGGCCATGAGCACAGCGGCATTCGGCGCGCGCATCAGGGATGAACTCGCGCAGTGGAAAAAGATCGCTGCTGAGCGCAGGATCAAGGTCGACTAAGAGACCCTAGCCCTACTTTCGCATATTTGACGCGGTGCTACGGGGTTGGTGGTAGCGACATGCTTGGTAAGTTACGAATATTGCTTGATTTCTAGCTTTCGGTATGCTACATGAAAGAATATGCATATATTCGAGAGAGAGGTCAACGGTCATCGCTACCGCATTGCCGCGCAATCGGTGTGGGATGCAGCCCGAGGCCGCTCCGTCGCGCGGCAAGTTGTATTAGGTCCGAGCGCGCTCGCGCCGGTCGCGGACCTGCGCGCCACGCGTACCGTGGGCACGCGCGCAGTTGGCGATGTTGGGGCGCTGATCTGGGTTGCCGAGCAACTGGATCTGGTTGCCCACATCGATCGGGCTTGCGGCAAGCTGGGCTCCAAGAGTGGTCCATCGGTGGGCGAATTGGCGGTGGCGGTGGCGATTCAGCGTGCGTGCGCGCCGGGACCCAAGCGCGATCTGGGAGCCTTTCTGGACGCGAGCGTAGCGCGTCTGTCGTGTTTGCCGGGTGCCGCCTTTAGCGGGCAGGCCTTTCATCGCGTAGCGCAGCAGGTCAACGAACTCGATTTGGAGCAGGCGCAAGTGGCCATTGCGAAGGCGGCGGTCGCGCGCTTTGATCTCGCCACCGATGTGCTCGCCTTCGACACCACGAACTTCGACACCCACATTGCCACGCTGACACCGGGGAAGCTCGCTCGTCGTGGACATGCCAAGAGCAAGAGAAGCGATCTGCGTGTGGTAGGGCTGGGGCTGTTAGTGAGTGAGACCGAACAGGTGCCGCTGCTGTATCGCAGCTATGGGGGCAATGGTTCGGATCAAGGCGTACTGGCGGCGTGCCTGGAGGGGTTGAAACAACTGCACGAGGCGCTCGACGAAGGCGAGGGTCGCTCGCGCCCGGCGCAGCGTACGCTGGTACGCGACGGCGGGTTCTGGAGCCCGCAACTGGAACTGGACCTTGACACTGCCGGCTACTACAGCCTCATCTCGTTGCCCCTCGGACACAAAGCCTCGGAACAAGCGTTGCAGATGGCGGCCCGGCGCGGGGCCATGAAACGGCTCTCGGGCAAACTCAGCCATGTGCGCGCGGCGCGGATGCGAACCGCCGTCGGGGCGTTAGACCGTACCCTCGTTGTAGTGGAGAGCGAAGAACTGCTGGCCGGGCAGAAACGCGGCATCGCAGTGGCCTTACGCAAAGCCAAGGTGGAACTGCGCAAGCTTGAGCGGCTGACACAAACGGGTCGCATTTCAGGCAGCAGCTTGGCGCAGCGGATCAAAACGGCGCTCGCTCGGGAACATCTGTCGAGCTTTATTGTGACAACCATCTCAGGAACCGAGAAAGCGCCGAGCTTGCAATGGCGTGTCGATGCGCCTTTACGCCATCAATTGGAGACGACCCGGCTGGGTCGCCGGGTGTTGTGCACAGATCGACACCACTGGAGCACAGGAGGTATTGTGCATGCCTTCCGTGGTCAGTGGAACGTCGAGGAGATGTTCCGCAGGGCGAAGAAAGGCGGCGTGGTGCCCTGGGGGCCATCGCATCAGTGGGCGGATGGATCGTTACGCCTGCATACCTTCGCCAGCGTAGTCGGACTGATGCTGGTGAGTCTGGCGAAGATCGCGCTCGGAACGGATGCGTCGGTACGCCAGACCATGAAGCGCCTGGGAGACATCCGTGCGACGCTGGTGCGTACGACCACAGGCGGTGCGGGACGCAGGCCAACGGTGATGCTGGCGCCGGAGCTGACTAGCGAGCAGCGCCGGGCGGTGAAGGTCTTCGAACTAGAGCGTTGGTTTCCGGAACTTCTTTCATGTATGTCTGTTCGATCTATGAATTCATAATTTAAGAGGAAAACGCCTATTTTCCGGCCGCTTTTACTCGATTTCATGCGAAGATAGGGCTAGCTGCCGCCGACGGTAGTGGCAATAGCACCCGCTATGTCGTCCAGCGCATGTGCCGCACGGCAAATGTGGCGGTCAAGGATGCAAACTGCCTGTTCAGCAGCGCGACGGTAGACAACAATAATCAGAACGTCCAACTACCCCAGGATATCTGTAACGGGCCCGGCTGTCCCGCGGCCGGCCAAACCCCGCAGATGCGCATTACCTACAGAACCACCGGCCCGAGAAATTCCCTCAGCTATGTGCAGACCTTTGTTTATTAGAGAGCAGCCATGAAACTTTATCCTCAAATTCGCGCTACCGTTCGTTCGCTATTGCGATCCCTGGCGGTGATAGCCGCGGTCC
>JANXVW010000127.1 GCA_025351455.1 Betaproteobacteria bacterium
GTTGAGTTTCGAGAACTTGTTCACGGAATCCATCTGCACGTCGTCGAGCAACTCGATGCGCGCGACCGGAATGCCAAGCTGGATGGTCTGGATGACGGCGTTGACCGCGCCTTCGATGCTGTCGAATGAACACACTGCGGCGGCCATGGCTTCGGGAATGCCGTACAGGCGCAATGTGACTTCGGTGATGATGCCGAGCGTGCCTTCGGAGCCGACGAACAATCGCGTCAGATCGTAGCCGGCGGAAGATTTGCGCGAGCGGCGCGAGGTGCGGATGATGCGCCCGTCGGCCAGCACCACGGTCAGCGCCAGGACGTTCTCACGCATCGTGCCGTAGCGCACGGCGTTAGTGCCCGACGCGCGTGTCGCCGCCATGCCGCCCAGCGATGCGTCCGCGCCCGGATCGATCGGGAAGAACAGGCCCTGGTCGCGGATGAACGCGTTCAATTCCTTGCGCGTTACGCGTGCCTGCACAGTGACGTCGAGATCTTCTGCGCTGACGCGCAGCACCTTGTTCATATTGGCAAGGTCGACGACGATGCCACCATGATGCGGGATGACGTTGCCTTCCAGGGAGGTTCCCGTTCCATATGCGACGACCGGCGTCTTGTGCGCAGCGCAGACGCGCACGATTTCGGCGACTTCTTCCGTCGTATTCGGGAACACGACGGCATCGGGCCGGTGTGGGTGGTGCCACGACTCGTCCTTGCTGTGGTGGTCGCGCACGCCGGTGCTGGTGGACAGGCGCTCGCCGAACCGGGCGCGTATCTCGTCGATCGCTGTCTGATGTTTCGCTACGGGCACATTCATACAGTCATCCTCCTGGAGCGCAGTGCCCAGGGCACGTGCGTCGAATAGTCTGGTGAACAAGCAGAACGGGGCAGGATTTTCCCGTTCACTGTTCACCCATCACCGTTCACTGCTATCTTACGCCAGCAAGTACTTTTTGACCGCGTCCTCGTTCCAGGTCATCCCAACCCCCGGCACATCCGGGATCACCACCTGGCCGTTTTTGACCTCGAAAGGCTGCTGCAAGATGGAATTAGCCCAGTCCATGTACTCCAGGAAATGGCAGGTCGGCGTCACCGCCAGCAGGTGGGCGCTGAATTCCGGGAACAGGTGGCTGGACATATCGAGATTGTGAGCGTGCGCGAGCGCGGCCGCACGCAGCCACCCGGTTACGCCGCCGATGCGCTGCACATCCGGCATATAGTATTCGGCGGCCTTGGCGTCGATGGCCTTCTGGAATTCGAACGTGTTCAGAAGATTCTCCCCGATCTGGATCGGTGTCTTTACTTCCGCGGCGATTTTCGCGCAGCCGGCGTAGTTGTCGTGGCGAACCGGCTCCTCGATCCAGTACAGGCCCTCGTCGTCCAGCGCCCTGCCGCGATAAACGGCTTCGTTGACCGTCAGGCTCTGGTTGAAGTCGGTCATCAACAAGATGTCGTCGCCGATGCGCTTCTTGACGTTGCGCACGGCGGCAAGGTCGTCCTTGAAATTCGGCCGGCCGATGCGCAGCTTCAGCGCGCCATGGTTGCCTTCAGCAAGCAGTTGCGATGCCTCGTCCGCGAGCAGAGCCGGATCCTTGATCCACAATCCGCAACTGTTGTACGCCCGCACCGGCCTGACCTCGCCGCCGAGCGCGCGCACCAGCGGCACGCCCAATCCCTTTGCAAATGCATCCCACGCAGCCATGTCGATGCCCGCAATGACCTGGCCGGCGATGCCATGCGAATCCTGCAGGGTCATGCGCTTGCGCAGCTTCGCCTCGATTTCGAATGGAACGACCGCGTCGCCGTTGATCATCTCCGCCATCGCCTCGACCATCGCCACCGTCGGTTTGAGCATGCTGCGCATGAACGCAAACACATAACTGCTGCCGGTGACGCCCTCGTTGGTTTCAATATCGATCAGCACCAGCGCGGCATTCGGAATCTCGCCCGAAGCCGAACGCGGCGGCCGCTTCAGCGGCGCCTGCACAGCTCTCGCACGGATGTTTTTAATTGTCAGCTTCATCTAAATCTCCTGGTTCAACTAACCGCAAAGGCGCGAAGGCGCAAAGGAAACGCAAAGAAGATCAAGAGCGATTGTGAGAAACACAACTGGCGTTCCGTGGCGATCGCCGACATTCCTGGAGCGGCAGTCCGACTCGAGATTGCACAACAGCCCCTTGCTTTCCTTCGCGTTTCCTTTGCGCCTTCGCGCCTTTGCGGTTAAGAGTTAATCAAATCAGCGCTTCGGCAGGCTTGCCGTTGGCGTAGAGCTTTAGCGCAGCATAGACGAACTGGTTGGCGGGCGTGGGGATGCCGAGTTCCTTGCCGAATTTTGCGACCATGCCGGAGAGCCAGGGCAGTTCGAGGCGGTTGCCGCGGCGCAGGTCGCCGCACATCGAGGCCACCATCGTGGCCGGATAAGTATCGACCTTGGACATCTGGTCGGCGACGAGGTCGGCATCGAAATTCACGCCCTTTGCCTTGCCGATCGCCACGACCTCTTCCATGACCTGCTGCATCAGCGCGCGCGTATCGGGATCGGCGCGCAGCGGGCCGACCGGCATGCGCGTCAACGATGTCAGCGCCGACAGCGTGACCAGGCGCACGTATTTTTCCCAGATCGCCTTGTTGATATCGCCGACGAGTTCGGCCTGCACATTCGCAATCTTGCAGGCTACTTGCAATGCTTGCGATCGTGGGGAAGGTTTGCCGTCGAGTTCGCCGAAAAAAAGATTGGCCATGTTGCCGTTGTGTCGAATGACACCGGGCTCTTCGATCAGGGCCGCGATGTTCGACACGCCGCCCATGACATGTTCCTTGCCGAGGATCGGCAACAGCGTATCCACGGCGACCACACCGTTCTGAAAAGAGACGGCAACGGTGTTCGGGCCGATCAACGGTTTGGCCGCCGTGGCTGCTTGTTCGGTGCCCCACAATTTGACGGCGATCATGACCACGTCGACCGGTCCGATGACCGTCGTGTCGCTAGTGGCCCTCACTTCTGGCACATGCACGTCGCCAAGCGCGCTAAGAACCTTCAACCCTTTTTTCTGCATGGCTTCGAGGTGCGCCCCGCGCGCCACGAAAGTCACGTCCTGCCCGCTGGCCGCGAGACGCGCGCCGAAGTAACCGCCGACGCCGCCGCTGCCGATGATGGCAATCTTCATTTGTCCGTTTTCCCGTCTGGAGTGCATGAAAGGACCGACATGTTAGTCGGTCACGCCGGATTTTTGAATCGGTGCGTTGCCGCAAGGCGGCCGCACGGCATAAAATTCAAGTGTCCTCATTGCACCCTGATCGAGGTTTTGCATGAACCGTCCCGAAAAACTCCTGGCGAGCGTCAGGCCGCACATCGCGTCGCGCATGGAAGGGATCGAACCGTTCCATGTTGTGGTACTGATCAATCGTGCCAAGGAGTTGGAAGCACAGGGACGGTCGATTTCCAACATGGTGGTGGGCGAACCCGATGCACCGACACCGCCGCTGATTGCGGCAGCGGGCATTCGCGCGATCGCAGCCGGCCGCATCAGTTATACGTCGTCGCTGGGCATCGCGGAACTGCGCGACAAAATTGCGGCGTGGTATCACGCGCGATACGGCGTGAGGGTTCCGCGCTCGCGTGTAATCGTGACGACGGGTTCGTCGGGCGCGTTGTTGCTGACCATGGGCGCGTTGCTGTCCCCCGGTGATCAGGTGCTGATGGCCGATCCCGGTTATCCGTGCAACCGCCACTTTGTGCGCACCATGGAGGGCGAAGCGGTGGGCATTCCGGTCGGTGCGGAGACGGCTTATCAACTCTCCGCGGCGCTGGTGGAAAAGTACTGGACGCCTAAAACCGCGGCGGTGTTGATCGCCTCGCCGTCGAATCCGACCGGCACCCTGATCGACCACGGTGAGCTGCAGCGCATCCATGCCGTGGTCAAGGCGCGCGGCGGCGTACTGATCGTCGACGAGATTTATCATGGCCTCACTTACGGCAAACGCGATCGCAGCGCGCTGGAGTTCGCCGACGACATCTTCATCATCAACAGTTTCTCCAAGTATTTCGGCATGACCGGGTGGCGGCTGGGCTGGATGGTCGCGCCCGAGCAATACATCGCACCGATCGACAAACTGGCGCAAAACCTGTTCATTTCCCCGTCGGACCTGGCGCAGCAAGCCGCCCTCGCCGCATTTGATCCGGATACGGTCGCGTTGCTGGAAAAACGGCGCGACGCCTTCCGCGAACAGCGCGACTTCCTGCTGCCGGAACTGCGCAGCCTGGGCTTCGACATCCCGGTCACCCCGGAAGGCGCCTTCTATATCTATGCTAACTGCGAGCGGCTCACGTCGGACAGCTATGCTTTCTGCTGGGACGTGCTGGAAAAAGCCGGCGTCGCCATTGCGCCTGGTCTGGATTTCGGCAACCATCTTTCCAAACAGCATGTGCGCTTCTCGTATCCGAAATCGATCCCAGTGCTTGCCGAAGGCGTCGAACGCCTTCGCAAGTATCTAAAGAAATAAATTCGTGAATCACGGAGGACACGGAGGAAAACCAGAAACGAGAAGAAATATGGGCGTGAAAATTGGGCCGGTCGCCAAAGTGACTACCGATGCTAGGTGTTTCTCCTCGAATTTTCTGCGCTTTTTTTCCTCCGTGTCCTCCGTGTTTAAAGGTTTATTTTGGCAGAGGGTTTAAATGAGTAGTTTCATGAACGGAATGCAACAACAAACCATCCGCGCGAACGGAATCCGCATCAACGCGTGGGTCGGAGGCCAGGGTGATCCAGTTGTATTGCTGCACGGCTATCCCCAGACCGCGCAGATGTGGCGCAAGGTTGCGCCTTCGCTGCTGAACCGTTTCACGGTCGTGTGTCCGGACCTGCGCGGCTACGGCGATTCGGACAAGCCGCGCGACGGCTACGACAAACGCAGCATGGCCAGCGACATCATGGCAACAATGATCGCGCTTGGCTTCGAGCATTTCGCGCTGGTCGGCCACGATCGCGGCGCGCGCGTTTCGCACCGGCTGGCGATGGACTATCCCGATGCCGTGAAGAATCTCACGGTACTCGACATTGTGCCGACCCACACCGTTTTCCGCGACGCCGGCAAGGAGCTCGCAGCGGCGTACTGGCACTGGTTCTTTTTTCAGGTTCCCGACCTGCCTGAAATCATGCTCGCCAATAGCGCGGAGCCGTTTCTGCGCAGCATGTTTCGCGCCTTATGCTTTCGCCAGGACGCGATTGAAGAGCCGATGTTCGCCGAATATCTGCGCGCTTTTACGCTGCCGGGAACGATACGCGCAGGACTGGAAGACTACCGGGCCGCTGCGACGGTGGACATCGCCGACGACGAACGCGATCTGGGCAAGAAGCTGTCTTGCCCCGTGCTGGCGATCTGGGGCGAGCAGGGCAAGATGCATACGCTGTTCGACGTGCTTGCTACCTGGCGGGAAAAAGCGACTGACGTGCGCGGCCACG